>JAHJNE010000673.1 GCA_018820995.1 Gammaproteobacteria bacterium
CCGCCCGAATACCAAAGTGCGCAAAGCTGGCAGCTGCAAGCGAATGCCCGGCAACAACTGGGTGATTTTCAAGGCGCCTTGGCCAGCTGGCAACAACTGCTGCAATTGGAGCCGCAACTGGCCCAAGCTTGGCTCGGCAAAGCGCTGGCGCATGATCAGCTAGCGCAATTGCCACAAGCGCGGGCTGCGTATCAGCAGGCTTATGCCTTGCCTGGTTTGTCCGCAGCCAGCCGGCAATTTATCCAACAACGTTTAGCTGAATGAGCACAAAGCGGACAACAAGCGAATTGAGAGTGAACTGATGGAAAGACCTCGTTTAAAAATGCGATTAGGTGATTTGCTGGTGCATGAAGGCATTATCAGCGAACAACAGCTCACCCGTGCTTTAGCTGAACAAAAACAAACCGGCCGTAAACTCGGCGCCAGTCTGATTGATTTGGCATTTTTATCCGAAGAACAACTGCTGCAGTTTTTGGCGCAGCAGTTGAATGTCTCGTTTTTAGATATCACCAAATTAAGAATTGATCCCAAAGCTGCGCAATTATTGCCGGAAGTGCATGCCCGGCGTCTGCGGGCCTTAGTGCTGGAAGATCGTGGCCATTCAGTGTTATTGGGCATGAGTGACCCGGCCGATTTATCCATTCTTGACCAAATCGCGCCCTTGTTAGAACCGAAAGTTATTGAAATTGCGGTGGTGCGTGAAAGTCAGCTGATTGAAGCTTTTAATAACTTATACCGCCGTACCAAAGAAATTGAATCGATTGCGCATCAGCTGCAAGAAGAGTACGAAGATACTGATGCGATTGATTTTACAGCATTAAGTGCTGAGAACGATAAAGACAACACCATAGTCCGGTTGTTGCAATCCTTGTTTGAAGATGCAGTGCAGGTACGGGCATCGGATATCCATATCGAGCCTGATGAACAGGTGCTGCGCATTCGCCAACGGGTCGATGGCGTATTGCAGGAAAATATCCTGAAAGAAACCGGTATCGCTTCGGCCTTGGTGCTGCGGTTAAAACTGATGGCTGGCTTGGACATTTCAGAAAAACGCTTGCCACAAGATGGCCGTTTTCAGATTAAAGTCAAAGGCCACACCATCGATGTGCGGATGTCGACGATGCCGGTGCAACATGGCGAGTCGGTGGTGATGCGTTTGCTCGACCAATCAGCCGGCTTATTAACGCTTGACGAAACCGGCATGCCGGATGATTTATTAAAAAAATTACGGCGGATTATCCAAAGCCCACATGGCATGGTGTTGGTGACTGGCCCCACCGGTTCGGGCAAAACCACCACTTTGTATGGTGTGTTATCGGAGCTGAACCAATCCGGCGTAAAGATTATTACCGTGGAAGACCCAGTGGAATACCGCTTGCCACGGATTAATCAGGTACAAATTAACCATAAAATCGGCCTGGATTTCGCTGGCGTGCTGCGCACCAGTTTGCGTCAGGATCCGGATATTTTAATGGTCGGTGAGATGCGCGACCAGGAAACCGCTGAAATGGGGCTACGTGGCGCCTTGACCGGTCACTTAGTATTGTCGACCTTACACACCAATGATGCGGTGACCAGTACTTTGCGCCTTATCGATATGGGCGCTGCGCCTTATTTGGTGGCAAGCGCCTTACGCGCCATTGTCGCACAGCGTCTGGTGCGGAAAATTTGTCAGAATTGCAAACAAGCCTATCAACCCGATGAATTGGAACAAACCTGGTTGCAGCATTTTAAAGCCAAGGGGGAACTAAAATTCTGGCAAGGTCGTGGTTGTCAGTCCTGTAATTTTAGTGGTTACAAAGGGCGGATTGGTGTATTCGAATTACTGGTGATCAATAAACCATTGGCCGATGCGCTGCGGCGCAACGACAGCGAAGAATTTGCGCATCAGGCTTATCAGTCCAGCAGCTTCCGCACTTTGGGCAGTATGGCGCTGGATTATGCGCAGCAAGGCATCACCACCTTAGAAGAAGTGATTAAAGTCTCGGAATACGTAGAGCTGGATGACATGCAAGCAGGCGGGGCAGCAGGTTAATGGCAAATTATCGGTATGCAGCGCGCGACCCACAAGGGCAGATGCAAAACGGTGTGATTGAGGCTGGCAGTGAAACCACGGCCGCCGATTTGCTCAGCCGCCGTTCGTTGATCCCGTTGCAAATTGTACTGATCCCGGACAAATCGGCTCCTTGGTGGAAAGTCGATCTCAGTCAGCCGAAAGTAGGTTTGATGGAGCTGATTGTCTTTGCACGGCAGATGTATTCATTGATGCGCGCCGGCATTCCGATTATCCGCGCCATTCGTGGACTAGCTGACAGTACGGCGTCCAAAGCGCTCAAAGTCGTGTTGTCTGATCTAGCTGATCAGCTGGAGAAAGGCCGCAATTTATCGGTGGCGATGGCCAGACATCCGAAAGTGTTTAACCGGCTGATTGTCAGTATTGTGCATGTTGGCGAGAACACCGGCCGCTTGGATGACGCTTTTTCTCAGCTGTCTGATTATTTTGAACAGGAAATGGAAACCCGCAAACAAATCAAGCAAGCCACCCGGTACCCGATGTTTGTGTTACTGGCGATTGTGGCCGCGATGGTGATTCTGAACCTATTTGTCATTCCGCAGTTTGCCAATATGTTTGCAAGGTTTAATGCCGAATTGCCGTGGGCGACCAAGGTGTTGTTGGCAACGTCGAACTTTTTTATTCATTATTGGCCTTTGTTATTGGTGGGGATTATCGCAGCGGGTTTTGCGCTGTATCGGTATCTGCACACCGCTGCCGGCAGTTATCGCTGGAGCAAACTCAAATTGCGGCTGCCAATTATGGGCGACATTATCAACCGCGCAACTCTTGGCCGTTACGCCCGCAGTTTTTCGCTGATGCTGCGCGCCGGTGTGCCACTGACTTCAGCGCTAAGTTTGGTAGCAGAAGCGGTGGACAACGATTTTATGGC
>JAHJNE010000092.1 GCA_018820995.1 Gammaproteobacteria bacterium
CGAACATCTACGCTAATTGCCCGCAGTACGTTTTGCTTAGGGGGGATCTATAAGCTCAGTTAGATTTAAAAGCAAAAAGGCCAGTGTCCGTAGACGCTGGCCTTTTTTGTACTTATTTTGTAGAGCGTTTGTTTGTAGAGCATTTTTTCGAACAAAGTTAAATTAGCGAATGCACCGCAGTTCTGCTGTTAACCAGCACGAAAATACCTACTACTTAAACGCCCTAGCCAATTAAGCTTGCCGCTGCGAAGGCCAGTAAATAGGCCAACAAGCCGTAACCTGCAACCAAGCCAATCACCAACTTGGTACTACCGGTTTCGGCTTTTAACGTCGCGACGGTCGCAACACACTGCAAAGCCACCACATAAAACAGCAAAATACCAATACCAGCGCCAAAAGCGAGGCCATCTTGCTGGATATTCGCCGCCAGACCTGAGATGTTTTCATCAGCACCGTCAATACCAAACAGGGTACCTAAGGCGCCGACAAACACTTCCCGCGCCAGGAATGACATTAAAATAGCGACGCCATAACGCCAATCGATCCCGAGCGGCGTAAATATCGGTTCGATAAAGTGGCCAATTTGCCCTAAATAGGAATTCTGCAGACCACCAGCGTCCGATGGGAAATAACCCAGTACCCAAATCACCAATGACACCATAAAAATAACCGGGCCGGCGCGGTAGATAAACTGCTTGGCACTTTGCATCACACGCAACAACAATGGCTTCCAGTGTGGTAAACGATAGGTTGGCAGCTCCAGAATAAATGGCATATCTGATTTCATGTCATCGTGATTTGCAGTACGGGACAATATAAAACTCACCAGCAGCGCGGTTAAAATTCCGAACAAATACAAAGAGAAGAACGCCACACCCTGCAAGTTGATCAAACCACCGAGGTATTGTTGCTGCGGGATCAGCACGCTGATCAAAAGCGCGTAAACAGGTAGCCGCGCTGAGCACGACATCAGTGGGATGGTTAGCATGGTAATCAATCGTTTACGCGGCGATTCAATGGTTCGTGCCGCCATAATGGCTGGAATAGCGCAGGCGTGGGCAGATAAATAAGGAATAAAACTGCGGCCCGATAAGCCAAAATAGCTCAAAGGTCGATGACAAATCAGCGCCGCTCTGGCCAGATAACCACTGTCTTCCAGTAAGCCGATAATCAGCGTCAGCACCATAATTTGCGGTACAAACACCAAAAACGAGCCTAAACCACCGAAGATAGCGTCATTGAGGAAATCGCTTAGCATCCCAGGGCCAATAAAACCGGTAATGGTATGAGACAAGGCGCCCAACGCTTCTTCAACACCATCCATTAATGGCGTGGCAAAGGTAAAAATACTTTGAAACAGCATAAACATCACGAACAAAAATGCCAGACTACCGGAGACATTGTGCAGCAAGAATGAATCAATGCGGTTTTGGGTTTTCAGCACAATACTGGCTTGGATGCCGTATTTTTTCGCTAGTTTCCGACTCAGTACTAATGGGTTTTCTTTGATAACATGACTGGCGGTTGTTGCAGCTTGCTGCTGTTTAGCAGCGAGATCAGAAGCAGCGCCAGAAGATAGTGCTGAAGAAAGTTCAGAAGTGAGTTCAGCAGAATGCTCACCTGGCTGCTCAGTCAGTTGCGCAGCGGGGGAGACCGGGCTATTGGCCAGCTGTAACACTTGTTGTTTAAATTCAGTAATGCCCTGCAATGTTTTGGCCGACAGTGCCGCCACCGGACAGCCTAAGTCTTGTGCTAAAGCTTTGACATCGATGAAATGGCTAAAGCGTTCCACTTCATCAATCATATTCAGGGCAAATAACATTTGTTTATTAAAGCGCTGCGCCAGTTCCAGCATTTGCATGCCAAACACTAAGCTACTTTCCAGCCGTGTCGCATCAAGGTTACAGATAATCAGCGCAGTATTGTCATCGAGCAGTGCCTGATTAATTTTCTCAACCGCGATATCTTCATCACGAGACAGGGTACTCATCGAATACGTGCCAGGGAAATCAACCAATTCAAACTGATCAAAACGACCGGTTTTCAGCTCAACCGTGACACCCGGGAAATTCGCAACTTTTTGTCTTAAACCTGTTAATTGATTAAATAACAGGCTCTTACCTGAGTTTGGTTTTCCGACCAGAATAATACGTTTCATAAATTAACCTGTGAACAATACAAAACAACCCTAGGCTTGGATGAAACCGTTCTGCTATTGCGAACGGCTGACCGTTGCTTTAAAGAGCAGTGGTCTCTCTCAGCGGTTGAATAAAAATATGGCTGGCGATGTTTTGTTCCAGCGAATAAACACAATCGGCAATAGCGACGACAATTGGGCCATTAAAGGGACCACGACGTAAACACAACACGGCTTGACCTTCATCTAAACCCATTTCGCTGAGTCGATTCAGCACCAATTGGTTAAGACTACGATTCAGACCACTGATAGTCACTGATACCCCTTTAGGGGCGTCCCATAATGTCAGCATAAACAGATCCTGCTTTGAGTAAGATGCTAATGCAAAGTATTTGCATTATCCCTTAAATCGCGTAATCGTACAAATGATTTGCGTCGTTGCCCCAAGTTGCTGTTTCTCAATTCCGACCAAAATTCTACAAGGAACCCGCTAAATAGCGGCAACTACAAATATTTCTCTTTTTATACGATGGATTTGCTGACACAGACTGAAAAAATAGCTAGTTTGGAAAAGCATAAATTCAATCAGTTCAGCAGGTAAAATCGATGTTTAGTAAATTTTTTAGTAATAATCAGGAAGAACTCCGTCAGCTACAGATCGAATTGACCAAAACCAGGCAGCAACATCAGGCTGAACAGCAGCAACTAACACAGCTCAACCAGCAGCTGACCGAAGCGCTGGCACAATCTAAAAAAGACGCAGCAGAACATGGACAGATGATGCTCAGCCAGCTGTCGGGCGCCTCGATGATCGGAAAAGTCCGTGACAGCCTGGCGAGCAACGCCAAACAACTGCACGACGAAGCATCGTCTTTGCAAAGTGTCGCTGTGATGATTACCAATACCACAACTTCAGTGGGTGAACTTTCGACCCGGACCACTGAAGTTAAAAATGCCGCTACAGAAAGCCATCAAAGTGTTGGCGCGTTAAAAAACAGCAGCTCTGAAATCCATAAACTGATTGCTTCAATTAAAGAAATTTCTGACCAAACCAATTTATTAGCACTGAATGCCGCCATTGAAGCAGCAAGGGCAGGTGAGGCCGGACGCGGTTTTGCAGTGGTCGCCGACGAAGTAAGGCAATTAGCGGGCA
>JAHJNE010000674.1 GCA_018820995.1 Gammaproteobacteria bacterium
GATATCTGCATGATATTCAGGTTTTACAACGGCAGAGTCGTTGTCAAATTGTGCATTTAAATCAATGCGAACTGAAGTTTCAGTGAAGATTGAACAACCTACGCTATCCACTTTGTCAGTGATTGGCGTATTTGCACACTGATCTTTATCATCAGTAACACCATCCTGATCCGCATCGCCAATCACTGGCGCCGGGGCCGGAGCTGGTTGAGGTGCTGGAGTTGGAGCCGCTTCTGGTGCTGAACCAAACACATAGCTTAAACCGACTTTGAAACCAACGTCAGCGAATGACTGGCTGATACCCTGGTAACGGTTCGCTTCAGCAAACACAGCGAAGTTATCAGTAGCGAAGACACTGGCACCGATACCAACGTTTGCTGCAGATGCAGAACGTCCAGTAGTGAAGTTTTTAACACCACCTAAAACGTAAACTGGCAGGCTGTCAATGTGATACATCAGATCTATACCAGCACGATTACCTTTTACATCATAACCTGGAACTGTTTTGTCCAGATCTTGACGGGCAAACTCAGCACGGATGGCCCAGTCTTTGTTGATGCGGTAACCGATGTTCAAACCACGGCCATTGCCTTCATCAAGATTTTGCCATTCAGCAGAACGACCTTTGTCGCTATCTGGGATGTAGTATTCATAGAAAATAGAACCAAAAACCCGATCTTGTAAATCTTCAGCAGTTGGTGCTGCAGCAGCAAAAAATGACATCAGGGGTAAAGCAGCCAAAACGGCCAGTGCGCTAGTATTAAGTTTCATCCATCTCTCCTTTAGGGTTTTTTCCAACTCGCTAATTTTATTAGATTCGCCGATATTAAACAAACATTGGTTAAATTTAATTCAGATTTTCTGAATGTTTTATAAGCGAGCGACGTTATCTTAACAGCTATAACTGAATCGACGGTTAATTGATTCAATTTACAGCTAAAAAGGGCTTTTCGCCGAAAATTCGAGCCAACGCCCATCTGCAGGGTGATGCAATGCTAAAAACTCGGCGTGCAGTTGTAAGCGCTCAGCTGCCGCCAAACCCGCAGTTGATGCATAAAATTTGTCGCCGAGAATGGGGTAACCCAACCATTGCATATGCACCCGCAATTGATGTGAACGTCCGGTCACAGGCGTCAACCTGACTCTGCTACTGCCATTGTCCACGGATAACAGTTCAAAATGAGTCAGTGCTTTTTTGCCCCGACTAAAACAGACCATTTGTTTGGGACGATTCGGCCAGTCGCAAATCAATGGCAATTCAACACTCCCAATACTTGCGGCTAACTCACCTTCAAGTCTGGCGATGTAATGTTTTGCAGTTTGACGTAATTCGAACTGACGATTCAGATGTCGTTGACTATCGAGGCTTAGCGCCATCACGACCAGTCCCGAGGTTGCCATATCAAGTCGATGTACAATTCGCGCAGTCGGGAACACGCGCTGTACCCGACGTTCGAGGCAATCCTGGTGCTCGGCCGCTTTGCCAGGCACGGTCAACAAGCCACTGGGCTTATTGAGCACCAGCAAATCATTGTCCTGATAGACAATTTCAAGATACGGCCATAGTGGTGGCTGATAATGAATTAACAAAAGAGCCTCGCACCTGACCGACAGTTGCATCGGTCAGTCGTCGAGATTTCTTTGCTCGTCAGGAATGGAAAGCTCAACATTGATTACTCATGACTGGCCACAATCACGCGGATCGCATCAAATTTCAGTCGGGCTTTGCTAATGTAATCCGTCAGTTGTGTCTGCATGGATTGCAAATGAGCAACTTCTTCCGGCCGTACCGACGGATTTATTTTTGCAAGCGCCTGCAAACGATCAATTTGTGCAGTTAATGCTTGCTGCATTTTTTGTTGCGCCAGCGTCTGGATCTCAGCCAGCTCTGCAGTTGCGTAAGTTTCAGCTTTGGCAATTAACGGGTGAATAGTTGTTTGCAGCGCACCCACTAATTTAGTTGCAGTCTGACGCCCAACCGGCTTGAGCTGGCGGTTAAAATTGTCAAAAGGAACGTTGGGCGCCAGGTTTTTGCCAGTTTTTTCTAACAGTAACCTGATTGGCGTCGGAGGCAGATACCGACCAAGTTGTAGTTCTGCTGGTGCACTGGCTTCCGCAACATAAATAAACTCAACGAAGAACGTACCAACTGGCAGCTGTTTATTAAACATAACTGCGGCAGAGCTGTTTCCCATGCTGTCGTTGGTGACGATGTCTAAAGTGCCTTGCACCATGGGGTGATCCCAGCTTAAAAACTGGATGTCTTCTTGTGCCAGCGCCGTTTGTCGGTCAAAGGTCACCGTAATACCGTCTTCGTCCAAGCCTGGGTAATGGCCTTGTGTCTGTTCTGACGGCGTTAAAACAATACTGGTGTCACTTCGATCATCCTGATTAATTCCCAGAATATCCCAAGCTTTAATCATATAAAGCGGGAGCACGGTATCGTCGTCCTGCGCGGCAATTTGCGTCGCAATAGAAGCTGCATGGCCACGACCGGCAGAATTCATTTCCAGCAGTTTATCGCGGCCTTGTTCCAATTTGGTTTTCAGTTCAAGGTTCAGCGCTTGAGTATCATGCAGTAACGCTGCTACCGCGTCAGCATCTGGTTGGTTGGCCGCCAGTTGTGCCAACAATGGCTGTTGCAACTGTTCATACACTGCACGGCCTGTCTGACTGGTAAATTCCAGTGCCTGTAAGCCCTGATGATACCAATCGACCAGGATTTGCTGAGGGTGATTTTTGAAGTAGGGCAGGTAGATTTGAATATCATGCTGCTGACCAATCCGATCCAGACGGCCGATGCGCTGCTCCAGTAAGTCCGGATTCAGTGGTAAATCAAATAACACCAACTGATGTGCAAATTGGAAGTTGCGGCCTTCACTGCCGATTTCAGAACAAATAAGCGCCTGCGCAGCATTGTCGTCCTGGGCAAAATAAGCAGCTGCTTTGTCACGTTCAACAATGCTCATGCCTTCATGGAATACCGCAGCCCGGATGCCTTCTTTCACCCGCAGCGCTTCTTCCAGTGCAATTGCAGTATCAGCATGGGCACAAATAATCAGGAATTTTTTGTACTTGTTGACTTTTATCCGCTCAATGACCAGTTCAACACGAGGGTCGAATTGCCACCAGCTGCTTTTGTTGCCTTCAAATTCTTGAAAGATCCGTTCCGGAAATAACTGAGCACGGGCTTTTTGGGCATCGGTCTGGCTACTGTTAAACGCTTGTTGGACCTTAATCGCATTTTGATATTGCTCCGGCAGTTCCAATGGCAATAAATGCGGTTGGCGTTTTGGGAAGCCAGCAATCGCGGCGCGACTGTTTCGAAACAGAATACGGCCCGTACCGTGTCGGTCTAACAGTTGACTAAGAACCGATTGTTCCGCAGCTTTTCGCTCGGCGCTTGGTTCACTTTGTTGCAGTAACTGCAGTTCTTTGGATAAATCGGTTTCTGCGATTTTTTGTTGTAAAGTCGCGGCAGTAGATGCGGAAATTGCCGGTGCATCGATCACTTCCCTTGCCAGATCGGCGATGGTTTTGTAGTGCAGCTCTTCGGCTAAAAAAGTCTGATAATCGTAAAACCGATTTGGGTCTAACAGCCGCAATCTGGCGAAATGGCTTTCGTGACCAAGTTGGTCAGGCGTAGCCGTAAGCAAAATAACCCCGGGAGTGTCTTGGGCCAATGCTTCAATGCGTTGGTATTCCGTACTCGGATTGTCCTGACTCCAGTGTAAGTGATGCGCTTCGTCCACCACCAGTAAATCCCAATGTGCTTCGGTGGCCGCTTCATGCCAGCTCTTTTTACGGCTGAAAAATTCCAGCGTAGTGAGAACCAGTTGTTCTGATTCAAACGGATTGCCACCATCTGCTTTGGCTTCGGTGCAACGTTCTTCATCAAAAATGGCAAAGCGCAAATTAAAGCGGCGCAACATTTCGACCAACCACTGATGCATCAGCGACTCTGGCACGACGACTAAAACCCGTTGCGCTAACCCGGCAATCAGCTGCTGATGGATAATCAGACCAGCTTCAATCGTTTTACCTAAACCGACTTCGTCAGACAGCAGCACGCGTGGTGCATGACGTTTTGCGACTTCGTCAGCGATATACAATTGATGTGGAATTAAACTGACCCGTCCGCCACCAAGGCCGCGCATCGGGTTTTGTTGTTGCTGATGAATATGTTGCCAGCTGTGGTAACGCAAGGTAAACCATTCGAAGCGGTCGATTTGGCCAGCGAATAGTCGGTCCTGCGGCTGGTTAAAACTGATGAAATGATCCAAAAAGGTCTCTCGAAGACTGACAGCTTCGCCGGAGTCTGTGCGATGGCCGTGATAAATCAGGGTTTGATTTTTTTCTTCAATCGTCTCTACAACCAGGCTGAATTCGTCAGCACTTTTAATGGTATCACCCGGATTAAATTGCACACGAGTCAGCGGCGCTTCAGCAATGGCATACAGCCTGGTTTCGCCACTGGCCGGGAACAGCAGAGTCAGCATGCGGCCTTCAATTCCAACCACAGTCCCTAAGCCTAATTCAGACTCTGAGTCGCTGATCCAACGTTGCCCTAGTGCAAATTTCATCATATTTTTTACCACTCCGAAAAAGGGGCTGCATGGTACTAAGATTCGTCACAAACTGCATCCGAATGCTGCGGTTTTTTTGCAATGGATGAAAATCTGTCATGTGAATGTCATCCGCGCACACGATTCTTGCTCTACATTAAGAGGAAAAGCGAATGCGTTTTGGTCGGTTGACCTTTTTCTAGTTAAATTCCGCTTTACCAACGCTAAGGAGCTGCATATGGCGCGAAGAAAAAGCAAAGAGAAAAAAATCTATGTTCTTGATACCAATATTCTGCTGCACGAACCTTTTGCCTTCTTAAACTTCCAGGAACACGATGTGGTCATTCCAATGACCGTGCTAGAAGAATTAGACCATATTAAAGATAAACACAAAGATGTTAGTCGCGAAGCCCGGGTGGCGATTCGCGCATTAGAGGATGTGTTAAAAGATGCTAGCCCAGATCAGATGCTGCAGGGGGTCGCATTACCTGCGCCGACAGAGTTAAACGAAAGTGGCCATTTATTTATCGTCAACGACCATCATCTATCCGATCAAATTCCTGGTTTACCCGGTGGCGAAAATGACCATCTCATTATCAATACCGCTTTGTTTTTGCAACGGGAAAAAGCACCTGTCAAAGTCATTTTAGTGACCAAAGATATCAATATGCGGTTAAAGGCCAAAGGTGCAGGCCTGAAATTGGTAGAAGATTATCGCACCGACCAACTTATTGACGATGTACGATTTTTATATAAAGGTTATTTTAAATTTACCGGTGATTTCTGGAGCCAGATTAAAGATTGTCGCAGCGCGAACGAAGGACGTGAAACCTACCATTATTTGCCACGGGCTGTCTTGCCAAACCCTTATATCAACGAATACCTAGTGGATGAATACGAAACTTTTGCTGGCCGGGTGGTGAGCATTAACGAACAGGAAATCAAAGTGCTGGATTTGGGCTTTGAGCGATTGATGCATAAAAAAGCCTGGGGCGTGCTGCCTAAAAATGTCTACCAGGCGATGGCGCTGAATGCATTGCTCGACCCAGAAATGGATTTAGTGATTCTTACCGGCCCTGCGGGTTGTGGCAAAACCTTATTAGCACTGGCAGCGGCACTGGAAATGGTGATTGAGCGTGGCCTTTACGACAAAGTGATCGTCACCCGCAACACGCCGGAAATCGCTGAATCCATCGGTTTTTTGCCTGGCACTGAAGAGGAAAAAATGGCGCCATGGTTGGCGGCTATTACGGATTCGCTGGAGGTGTTACATAAAACTGATGAACATCCGCATGCCAGCGTCAACTACATCATGGACAAAGCCAATATTCAATTTAAGTCGGTTAACTTTATGCGTGGTCGTAGTATCCAAAATGCCATCGTAATTCTGGATGAGTGTCAGAACTTAACTGCCGCCCAACTTAAAACCATCATTACCCGCTGTGGTGAAGGGACTAAGCTGATTTGTTCAGGTAATTTGTCACAAATAGACAGCAACTATCTTACCGCGGTGACGTCGGGCTTAACCTATATTGTGGAACGGTTTAAAAACTTTGAAGGCAGTACTACGATTAATCTCAATGGTGTGGTTCGTAGCAGACTGGCGTCTTTTGCTGAGGCCAATTTGTAAACAGGTTGACTTGATGGGCTGATCGGTTACGCTATTCAGCCCTATTGCATCGAGGAAGTGGACGCCTGGTGAAAGTGTTTTCGTGGTCAAGCTTGGTTTTTGTGTTGTCCATCAGCTTTATCTGGAGCTGTGGCTATTGGTTATTGCTGCAAAGTGGCTCTTGGCAGTTACTTCAGCAGAAAAACGAGCTAACGCAACAACTTGATAAAGCTCAGACTTTACTGCAAAACTGGCAGCAAGGTTATCAGTTACATTTAACTTATCTTAAAACCGAGTTACAGCAGGTTCAAGAATTGCCACCAGAAGGTGTTGAGTCGGCGCTGATTGACCCACTGCAACAACTGGATGAACAAATCCGCCGTGTTTTGTGGCCCGATCCTCTGCTGGCTTATGCTGTGCTTGATACACAAGGGCGGGTGCTGCGGCTTAGCTCCGCAGATGCAAGTAACTATTTCAGTCAAACCAATTTTCAGTCCAAAGCATCCGCGACTTTTTTACCGCCGCTCGTATTCAAGGATCGTTGGATCCTGCCACTTCAGGTTGTGCAACAACAGCAGAAGTTGGTGATGTGGTTTGATGCCGATCAACTGCAAGAGCAATTACAACGTCTAATGTCGTCCCCTTTGCAAACAACAGAAATACTGCTGCTGTCAAAAGAAGCAGAGCTTTTGTCCAGAAGTCGTTTTCAGAAATTTTTATTGCCCAGATTAAGTCTTGATACGCAGGAACCACAACAAGCGCTGCGAATATATGCCAAAAGGCCACCGGAAAATCTGCTGCGTAGCCGACAGCACTATCAGGATGCCGGGGCGTGGCCACTGACTAGCCTCAGCAATGAGTTCAGGCAAGGTAATAGCGGATTTATTGCCAGTCACTACGTGAATTACTTAGGGCGTCAAACTTTAGCAAGTTTTCGAGAGTTGGCAGACTGGCAACTTTATTTGGTGGTGGAACGCGACGCAGGACCGATGTTAGATGAATTGGCCGCGATAAAAATGCGGTTGCTGGCAGCATTGGTTGGTTTGTCTTTGTTGTTGTCAGTGGTGTTCTATCTGCTAATCCGTCAACTTCGCCGTGCCGCGCTTGCGGCTAGTGTGGCAGATATTTCGGCGGATGAAGTGTCCAACACTGAATGGGCCGACCCAACCGAGCAAGGTTTTGAACCGCCGGTGTTGGGTGCTTTAGATCTGGAAACCAGTGCCGAGAATATCTCTCCATTGACTGAACCAGCGGCAAATTTGACAGAAATATTGGCAACTGACGGCACTGTTCAAGAGCGTATTGAGCCGCATCTGTCAGAGCACGCTCCAGCAGCATCATCGCAAACCGTTGTTGGTTTTCCAGCCGCAACGGCGTTATTGCA
>JAHJNE010000675.1 GCA_018820995.1 Gammaproteobacteria bacterium
CAAATATTGTTCAGCAGTCGCAGCATTTGGTTTTTCAACAAAGGATTGCACAAAGTAGGCATCTGCTGTTGCACCGCCACGACGAATATAACCATAACCGGTTTCAGCATGTGTTGGCACAATGCCAAAAGTAACCAGCTTCCCGCTGTTGGCAAATTGTTCCGCCTGCAATACTGCGGCTTGAAATGCCTTGGTGTCGGCAATCACATGATCGGCCGCCAGCACCAACAATAATGGGTCGTCGCCCTGCTGCACTGCTTTTAGCGCAGCCAGAGCAATAGCAGGCGCTGTATTACGGCCCACCGGTTCCAGCAAAATAGCAGCATCATTGATGTTTAGCTGCCGTAACTGTTCGGCGGCGATAAAACGATGGTCTTCATTGCAAATTAATAATGGAGCACTGTGGGCGATACCCGAAAGTCGCAGCAGCGTTTGCTGCAACATAGAATGAGCGCCAGTCAGCGCCAAGAATTGTTTTGGATAATTGCCGCGTGACAGCGGCCACAAACGCGTCCCTGATCCACCAGCCATAATTACGGGCATGAACATTTATAAAGTCCTGTTTAATCATCAGTTCCAGCCCATCAGTCTGACCAACGGACTTTGGCATGTCAACAACAATGCCGTTAAAAGCAGCGGGTGAAAATCGGTATGGAAATTCAATCGAACTACTATTAAATCATCATTTAAACAACAAACATCAGCGCTGCCGGGTTGGTAAAAACAATAACTCCCATAAACAATACCAAACGACAACCGCTAAACCCCACCCCGTCATCGACATTTGGAAATCTGACCAGGTTGAACTTCGAAATGGTAAAAACGATTGCATGGTTTCGTCCAGTGCATAGAGCAATGCCACCAGTACAAAAAAACCAACTTGTTGACGGCGCTGGCGGCGGTACAACCGAATTAACCAGCCAATACATAGAGGCAATAAAAACCCCAGCGTAAAGTGCATTGGTTTATCACTACCAATCCAGGCTTCTATCTTTAATAAAAAGGGTTCGCCAGCAATTAAATATTTAGCGCCCCATAGACTCAGCATCAAAAAAAGCGCAATTGACACCGAAACATCAACCACTAAACGTCCACTATTAATCCATCGTTTTTTTTGAAGAGCCGTCAAGGGTTTTCCTTTTTTAGAGTTATAGATTAGTCAGAAGCACTGACTGCTGACTTGTTTTCGGGCATTTGACGTAATAGCCTTAACAACAAAAGACCTAACAATAATTCAGCGGCAAGGACCCCAAGCAAACTAGCAATAGGTCCGCAAAACCACCAACTCACCAAAACCAGTGGTACGGTTAAAATAGCAGATGCGTAAGTCGCTTTCGCCAAAGCATTAAACTGATCTGCCGCCTGCAATAATGCACTTGCTGGGGATCGTAACGCGCGTAACAGTGCAATGAAGCTCCACAACATCACTGCGTTAACGAACAAATGTCGGCTATCTGAATCAGGCCATAGCCAACCTGGAGCTAACCAATAGACCAAGACTATCGTGAGTATATTTAATAAAAATGCTGATATTGCAGCGCGCCACAATTGCTGCGTCAAATTGGCTATTTGCCTAAAATTACTCTGAGTTAGCGCCTTAACCAGCAATGGTCTTTCACTTTGTTGCAAACTACCAAGCACGACCGCTAGCGGGCGGAAAAATAACATCGCAGCGGCAATGGGGGCAAAAGCGATGCTGCCAGAGAGCAGTACAATCAAATAGCTATGGAAATTGGCGGTTGCTTCTACCGTTAATACACCAAACAAGGCAGGTTTACCTTGTCTGTCAAAACCTTTTTTTGTAGCTTGCCAATCGGTGGTTACACCTATGACATTCAATAAACCACCAACAAAAGGTTGTAAAGCGACAACAACCGACACGAGCAATAACATGGCTACGGATTGCAAAGTTAACTCATGCCACCACCACATCAATAACACCGAAACCACCAGCACAGAGCTAAAAAGTAAATCAGAGCGCAACAAAACACTGACTTGCCTATTCTGCCATTCGCAGCGGCAATACCAACGTATTAACTGTAGACCGCCGGCCGATGCCATGATCATGCTTAACCACAAATCGGAAGTCGCTTGCCATAAATAGCCCCCTTGCAGCAGTGCAATAAGCCCCGAGATCGCAAGCCCAAGTATGAAAAAACCTTTTATTGCCGGTAAAGTTGCTGCATCCGCGCTATCAGGGTGAGGACGACTATTCATTAAAATGAGTAAAGGTGACGCAACCAGCGCATTAATGAGCGCCATACCGAGCCCTTGCAGCACAAGAACAAACGCGAAACTACCATAATCGCCAGCTGGTGCATCGTGTAATAGCAAATATGCGACTAAAAAGGCAGACAACGCCAATGATACATTGGCTGCAAGTTGTTGATACTTCAGTGCCAACCGCGGCATCGAACCACCTTTTTTATGTTCTCGTTCACCAATGTTATCCACGCTGCTAGTTCATGCTCGACCAACGAGGTTTAAATGTTGTAAATACCACTGATAAGCTTGAGTTAAACCTTCTCTTAATGGGATTGTTTCCTGCCATCCTAGTGTCTGTAATTTACTTATATCTAAAAGTTTTCTTGGCGTACCTTCTGGCTTTGACGAGTCAAACTGCAACAGCCCGTTATACCCAACGACCTGCGCGATTAAACCCGCCAGTTCCGCTATCGTTAAATCCGTCCCATTACCAATATTGATGTGTCGAGGTTGGCCCTGTGTCAGCTGCTGATAGGATTCTGGGGTTTGTTGCATCACTAACCAGGTTGCAGCGGCTAAATCATCGACGTGCAAAAACTCTCGCCGAGCCTGACCTGTGCCCCATATATCTACGCTGGTTGCTTTTTCTAGCGCTGCTTGGTGCAATCGTCGGATCAGTCCAGGGATCACATGGCTGTGTTCTGGATGAAAATTGTCCCAAGGCCCATATAAATTGGTGGGCATCACAGCGCGAAAATCAGAACCATATTGACGATAGTAGCTTTCACATAACTTCAAACCAGCTATTTTAGCGATCGCATAAGGCTCATTGCTCGGTTCCAGCGCTCCGGTTAACAGTGCATCCTCAGACATTGGTTGCGAAGCCAATTTAGGATAGATGCAACTGGAACCAAGCATCATCAACCGCTGCACACCCGTTTGCCAGGCGCAGTGCACCAGATTGGCTTCGATCATTAAGTTTTGATAGATAAATTCAGCAGGTAATTGCTGATTGGCCAAGATCCCGCCGACTTTGGCCGCAGCAACAATCACCCAGTCCGGCCGTTGTTGATTAAAAAACTGTTCGACATCTGCTTGCCGGGTTAAATCCAGTTCGGCTTTACTGCATACCAACAAACTAATCCCGGGTTGCTGCAGCAACAAACGTTGCAGCGCCCTGCCGACCATTCCTTGATGGCCCGCAAGAAACACTTTAAGTGGTTTTTCTATGATTGGCTTTATTGGTTCAGAAATTGTCATTGCTGTAACCATGTTGCAATAATAATTGTTGTTTTTTAGCTTGTCGCCAGTCTGCCTGCATCATTTGTTGGCATAACATGGCGAAGCTACAACTTGGTTTCCAGCCAAGCTGACGCTGCGCTTTACTTGCATCACCCTGCAATGAATCCACTTCTGATGGACGAAAATATCGCGGGTCTACCCGAACGATGACATCACCCGGATGTAAATCTGGCGTTTTTAAAGAGTCAACAGCTGTCACTGTGGCAATTTCATCAACGCCGCTACCAGAAAATTGCAGCGAAATCCCCAATTCAGTCGCGGCCTGGATCACAAATTCCCTGACCGAGTGTTGCTCGCCGGTAGCAATCACATAATCTTCAGCCTCTGGTTGCTGTAGCATAGCCCATACCATTTCCATATAATCCCGCGCGTGGCCCCAATCGCGTTTAGCATCCAGATTTCCAAGATATAAACAAGCCTGCGCACCAGTGCCAATTGCCGCTAAAGCGCGGGTAATTTTACGTGTAACAAAAGTCTCACCACGCCGCGGCGACTCATGATTAAATAAAATGCCATTACATGCATAAATACCGTAAGACTCACGGTAGTTCACGGTGATCCAATAAGCATAAAGTTTCGCAACAGCATAAGGAGAGCGTGGGTAAAAGGCCGTTGTTTCAGTTTGAACTTGTTGTTGAACCAAGCCATAGAGTTCAGAGGTTGACGCCTGAAAAAACTTGCTGTGGCCGACAAGACCAGCCTGACGAATGGCTTCTAACAACCTTAAGGTGCCTAACGCATCAACGTCGGCCGTATATTCCGGCGCCTCAAACGACACCGCAACATGGCTTTGTGCCGCCAAGTTATACACTTCATCGGGGCGGATTTTCGCCACCAACGCGGTTAGGTTACTTCCGTCCGTCATATCGCCATAATGCAAAAATAATTTTGGCGACTGCTCATGTGGATCCTGATAAATATGGTCGATCCGAGCGGTATTTAAAGACGATGAACGGCGCTTGATGCCATGCACAATATAATTTTTCGCCAGCAGTATTTCTGCCAGATATGAACCATCCTGGCCGGTGATCCCGGTAATTAACGCGACCTTCTGTTGCATCTGTTCCTTTGCCTGTATTTAATTTTATTTGCCGGATAACCGACTTATCATACTTCGAAAATATTGCACGCCAAAGCGCAGAATAAATCTGGGGTTATGTTTTAGATATCGGCCGGACAAACGTCGCGGTTCGGTCATAAGCCGAAACAACCACTCCAGCCCGAACAATTGCAGTACCCGTGGAGCGTGCACTTTGCGTCCGGCAATAAAGTCAAAAGCAGCGCCAACCCCCACCATCACTGTTGAAAGGTGCGGTTGATGCGTTGCCATCCAGTATTCCTGTTTTGGACACCCAAGGCCTACCAGCAGAATATCAACGTCAGCGGTTTGTATCGCCGCTATTTGCACTTCATCTTCTGCCGGTGTTAATGGCCGAAAAGGCGGTGCGTAGGCATAGACGATGTTCAAATCGGGAAATTGCTGTAGCAACGCCACTTTTAATTGGGTGACTAAAGTGTCATCTTGCCCGCCGTAAATGCCCAGTCGCAGCCCAGCATCTTGCATTTGCCGACAAAGCGTCAACACTAAATCTAAGCCGCGAACTTGTTGCGCCAGTGACGCACCCAACAACCGCTGTGCCCAAAATATCGGTCTGCCATCGGCAAGCACTAACTTAGCTTGCTGTAAAACCGCTGCAAATACACGATCATCGATCGCTTCCATGCACATGTGCACATTGGCGAGGCAGACATAACTTCCTTGTTTTTTCGTGACTTGCTGCATGATTTCGGTGACTGCTTGCGATAGCGAGCTAATGTGCACCTGACTACCAATCACGTCAATTTGCGCTGAATTCTCGTTAACCACCAACCACGTTCCCTTGTTCCGACAGCACCTGCTGATAACAAGCCAGTAAGGCCTGTTGATTGTGCTGCGGTAAATAATATGCCCGATAGAGTTGCCGGGCTTGTTGCGACATCCGCTGCCGACGATCCGGGTCATCTAATAACAATTTGAGTTTATATAAAAAATCGTTTTGATCGCCAGGCACAAAAACTTGTCCGGCCATGCTTTTGTCATCGTCTGCAGTTTCGCTATTGTGCCTCGGTTGCAGCAGCTCCGGCAAGGCACCAATATTGCTTACTAAGCACGGGGTACCATGCGAAAATGCTTCAATCACCACATTGCCAAAGGTTTCAGCCACAAACGATGGCACCACCAACAACGTTGCCCGTTGGTAAAACCCGGCTAAGGCTTCAGCTGATTGTTGCCCTAAAAAACGCACCCAGGAATTTTGCTGATTACCTGCTAGAGCCTGCGCTTGTTGTTCGCTCACCCCAACAACCCAAAGCGGATAAGATACGTCTTGCCAGGCATGCAGCAAAAAATCTAAACCTTTGGCGGCATCAGCGCGTCCAACAAATAACGCATAACCGGATTCTATGGTTTGCTTAGTTTCTGTATTGTCGATTGTATCGATGTGATCAGCCAAAACCTCTAAAGACGCACTATCAACACCAGCCACCGCATTGGCCACTGAGTGCGGTTTTACATCTAATAAGTGTTCGTCAAAACCGGCGCGTAGCAGTGCCGTTTTGACAAATTGTGAAGGACACAACAACCGCGCACAGCGTTGGTAACTACCAAGCCAATGATGTAATTGAATTTGCAGTACCAGCAGCGCCGTCGCAACCGATGAGTTGCGGTACAGCCGTTGACCTAAATAACGCCATGAATTGGTATTCACATCGGCTAGTGTTTGGATGCAACCACTGGGGTGACACCAACGAAAATTATGCACCGTCATCACTAGTGGTACTTTTAATTGGCTGGCGGTATGAATAATGGCCGGTGACAATAACGGAAATGCATTATGCAGATGAATAATATCAACCGGCTGCGCCTGTAACCGATGCTTCAGCTGCTGCTGCGCCAGTCGGTTCCACAAAGAGCGCCAAGCCAGCTGCAATTTGCCAAAAAGCCTTACCTTTTCGG
>JAHJNE010000676.1 GCA_018820995.1 Gammaproteobacteria bacterium
AAAAACGCCTTGCCGTCAGTCAGTGGCAAAGTCAGCTCAGTACTGAGCAATATCAATTGGCAAAAGTCGATGCTTTGGCGGCGACGATGCGCTCATATCTGGATGTGTTGCAGCAGCAGGCCTTGCAGCAATGGACGCTTGAGAAAATTGCCAGCGAACAACAGGCGCTGCAAGTGGCCAAACAGCGTGCCCGTGCCGGAGCCGTCAGCGATGCCGACGTCGCACGGTTGGAACTACGGGTGCTGCAAAGCCAAATTGATCAGCAGGCTTTGTTATCAGAGCAGCATTTTTTAGTGCAACTGTTGGCACAGCATTGGTCGCAAGCGGCTGATTTTACGCAAGTAAATGGCGATTTAAGCCAGTTGCCACAATTGCCGACTTTGGCCAACGTGATGCTGCAGTTGCAGCAAGCGCCGCAGCTGCAGTTTTGGTTGACGCAAAGCCGGTTATTGCAAAGTCAACAGCAGTTGGCGCAGGCATTAGGCCAGGCTGACTTAACGGTCGGCGCTGGTATTCGGCGCAACGAAGCGCTAAATGAAAATGCGCTGGTGCTGCAGTTCAGTATGCCGCTGATGCTGAATAATCCCAACCAAGGCAATCAGTTAGCAAGCATTGCTGCCACCGAGCAAAGTGAGTTGGTGGCGCAACAGCAACAGCAGCAGTTACAACTGCAAGTACAACGTTCACATCAACAACTGACTGAACTTTCCCGGCAACTGCATGATTATCAACAAGCGTTGCTGCCCGCTGCCGAGCGGGTGGTGCAGAAAATCCTCGCTGGTTATCAGCAAGGGTTGTTTGATATGACCGACTTGCTGGCGGCGCAACAAGATATTTTGCAAGCAAAACGCACAGTGATTGACCTGCAATACCGGCTGCATGTGCAACTGCTGGAGCAAGAACGGCTGACCGGGTTACCGATGGTGGTGAATGGCCCGACCGGACTTAGTTCAAACACAGTAGGTTCGAGCGCGCGGTTATTTAATGCAAAGGCGTTAACTGCGAAGCCGTTCAATACACAAGTGACCACTTCTCAGGCCGTTATTTCTCAGACGCCAATTTCTCAGGCCTCTTCTGCAGCAGCATCAACTTCGCCGTCATTGACCAACGTTATGTCGACTTCGCAACAGGAACTATCCAAATGATTTTATTCTCATTTTTTAAGCGCCAACCGGCTGTCGCCAAACATCTGATGACTCTGCTTTTAAGCATCAGCCTGATGTTGAGCGCGCTGTTATCTATCAATACCGTGCAGGCCAGTGAAGGCGATCATCAGGATGAGCATGCTGAAGAACCGGCAAAAGGGCCGCATGGCGGGCGATTATTGACAGAGGATCATATTGCGGTTGAAGTCAGCATTTATGAAACCGGCGTCGAACCGGAACTACGATTGTACTTTTATCAGGATCAGCAACCGGTTTCGCCAGATAAAATCAGTGCCTCGGTGCAGTTAAACCGGTTAGGAGAAGAACCCGAAACCATTCAGTTGCGACCTGAACTTGATTATCTGCTTGGTGATAGCGTGATTAGCGAACCGCACTCGTTTGAGGTGGCGGTCAGTGCCAGTTATCAGGGCAAATCTTACCAATGGCAGTACCCGTCGTTTGAGGGGCGCACTGAACTAAGCGCGCGATCGGTAGAAAAAGCCGGCATTGTGCTTGAACAAGCGACCGCAGGCCAAATTCAAACGCAACTGCATTTATTCGGCGTCGCGGCGGTGATCCCTGAACTGCAATATCAGGTTGGCGCAGCTTATGCCGGCATTGTGCAGCAATTGACGGTCAAAGTCGGCGATCAAGTGCAAAAAGGCCAAACCATCGCCACAGTGCAAAACCCCTCGACGTTAAAATCCTATGCCATCACTGCACCAGCCGCCGGTGAAGTGACCGCAACTTTTGTCAATGTCGGTAGCAAAGTGTCAGAGCAAGCATTGCTTGAGATCAGCGATTTGTCTTCCGTCTATGTTGAGATGTCGGCATTTCCAGGGGATACCGAGCAGTTAAAAATCGGCGACTCTTTTGTCGTCAGCGATTTACACGGCCAGCAAGCCGCAACTAGTCACATAAGCTATATCGCACCGCAAATGACCGGCGGCCACATTGCCCGAGCGCGGGGTGTGATTAAAAACCCGGACGGCCATTGGCGGCCAGGCATGCATGTTAAAACCGATGTCACGGTGGCAACGGTCGATGCGCCCTTGGTGATCAAAAAAACGGCGCTGCAACAGTGGAATGGCAAAACGGTGATTTTTATCCGCGTCGGAGACACTTTTGAAATCCGCATGCCACAACTGGGCCGGGCCGATGATACGCAGGTCGAAGTGTTGGCAGGTGTGCCCCAAGGTGCCAGCTATGCCACGACCAATAGCTTTATTCTCAAAGCGGATGTGCTGAAGTCGGGGGCAAGTCATGATCATTAACCCTCAAGTGATTGCTGTAACTGGTGGCGCTGATCTGTTTTTTCAAAAACATAAAGTGCTGCTTACTCTGGGTCGACAGGGAGCAACCTCATGATTGACGCTATTTTACGTGCCGCGCTGGCACGGCCGGTGCTGGTAATGTTGCTGACATTGGCACTGGCAGGCGGCGGTTTATGGCAGGCCAGCCGGTTACCGGTGGATGCGGTACCCGATATCACCAATGTGCAAGTGCAAATTAATACCATGGCGGAAGGTTTTTCGCCGCAGGAAACTGAACAGCGGATCACCTATCCGATTGAAACGGCGATGGCGGGCTTGCCACAACTGGAATATACCCGTTCGTTATCGCGCTATGGTTTGTCGCAGGTGACGGTGATTTTTGATGAAGGCACCGATATTTACTGGGCGCGGCAACAGGTGTCTGAGCGGCTACAGTCGGTTAGAAATGAGTTGCCACAAGATGTGGACGCACAAATGGGGCCGATCGTGTCCGGGCTTGGTGAAATTTTTTCTTATACCGTGAAGGCTGAGCCGGATGCGACAAAAGCCGATGGCTCAAATTACACGCCAGAAGACTTGCGGACCATGCAGGACTGGATCATCCGGCCGCAGTTATTAAAAGTAGCTGGGGTCACCGAAATTAATACCATCGGTGGTTTTGTCCGTGAGTATCAGGTCGCGCCAGACTTAGTGAAATTGCTGGCATTTAAGCTGACGCTGGACGATTTAGCCACAGCGCTTGAACAGAACAACAGCAATGTGGGCGCTGGTTATATCGAACGTAATGGCGAGCAATGGCTGATCCGATCGCCCGGGCAACTGGGCAGTGTCAGCGATATTGCCGAACTGGTAATCGCCAAACGCGATGACGGCCCGGTACGGGTGAAAGATGTCGCAGAGGTGGCGATTGGCAAACAATTGCGTACCGGTGCTGCCACACAAGATGGTGGGGAAGTGGTGCTTGGCACCGTGATGATGCTACTTGGTCAAAATAGCCGGGTGGTGGCGCAAGACGTCTCCAGCAGGTTAGATGCCATCAACTTGCGTCTACCCACTGGCGTGGTGGCGCAGGCCAACTACAACCGGACTACCTTGGTCGATAAAACCATTCGCACCGTCGAAACCAACCTGTTGGAAGGGGCGGTGTTGGTGGTGGTGATTTTGTTTTTATTCCTGGGCAATGTGCGGGCGGCTATCCTCACCGCGTTGGTGATCCCGCTGAGTATGTTGTTTGCGATCAGCGGCATGGCGGC
>JAHJNE010000677.1 GCA_018820995.1 Gammaproteobacteria bacterium
TGGCAAAGCCGACAAAATCATAAAAAAACTAGAAGTCCACAGCAAATGAGGCCGATCATTAAAATGACCAAATGACGCATCGTAGTTAGCAAAACCGCCGGTCGCAACCGTTGTCATACCATGGGTAATGGCATCAAAACCTGTCATGCCACCGATGAAATACAACACCATGCAAAGCACACTTAAAATCAGATAAACCACACCGATATACATCGACAGGCTGGAACTACGTGGCAGAATTTTATCGGAAATATCTGAGTTTTCTGTTTTGAATAACTTCATCCCACCGATTTTTAACGCTGGCAAAATGGCAATCGCCATCACGATGATACCGATCCCCCCAATCCATTGCAGAATTGCGCGCCAGAACAATAAGCCTTTGGGCATCACATCAAGACCAGTGAGCACTGTTGCACCGGTCGTAGTAATGGCAGAAACCGTTTCAAACACGGCATCGACATAAGATAAATCGGGCAACACCAACACAAAAGGTAAAGTAGAGAACAGACAAATCGCCAACCAGCAAAAGGCTGTCAGCAAAAATAAATGTCGTTTGATCAGCGAGAAATCGTGACGGCCTTTGTACACCAGGAAATAACCAACACTGACGGTGGTCAAAGCGGAGATCAGGTAACTCCAGAAGCTTTTCTCGTTGTAATACACCGCCACTGCGGTGGTCGTCAGCATTGCCCCCGACAGCATCACCAGCAGGTAACCAATCACTCGATAAAATAAAAACCGACTTGTTGTTGAGCGCACTGCTTCTCTCTCAAATCAGCTGCCGCCAGAGTGGCTGCAGCGGCGGTAGTCCGCATTTTGGTGGTTGATTTCCATGTTCTTTACAGCAGTTGCTTTAAGAATAATGGAGATAAAAACTTTTGGCAGTGTAGCGAGTTATCCAGCAATTAGAAAGCAAGCTACCACCCCGCCGGATAAAACACTCATTATATTTGCAATTAATTCACATATTGCTACACCTTACAGACTCAACCTCAGGATCAAGGATGTCCTTATGTCACTCGCTATTGTCTATAGCCGCGCCAGATTGGGCTTAAATGCACCACAAGTCACGGTCGAAGTACACTTAAGCGCCGGTTTGCCAGGCTTTCAACTGGTAGGTTTGCCGGAGACGTCAGTCAGAGAATCAAGGGATCGTGTTCGTAGCGCTTTAATTAATTGTGGGTTTGAATTTCCGGATCGCAAAATCACCGTCAATCTGGCGCCAGCCGATTTACCGAAAGAAGGGGGTCGCTTTGACTTGCCGATTGCGCTAGGCATTATTGTCGCAAGCGGTCAGTTGCCACCCACTGCACTTGAGGGTTTTGAATTTTACGGCGAGCTGGCGCTATCCGGTGAGATCAGGCCTATTGTCGGGGAAATTCCGTTGGCAATGGCCTGTCTTGCAAGCGGTCGACAAGCTGTGTTGCCGCTGAGCAACGCCTGCCAGGCACAACAAGTACCGGATGCACTTTTACATGGTGCGGGTCATTTGTTACAAGTACATAGTTTTTTACTTGGACAACAAGCCTTGCCAGCCATTCCTCCACTTCCGGCGCTGCCGGAATTGGCCAGCGACCGAGCCTTATGTTTTTCTGAAGTCAAAGGCCAACAACATGCCAAACGAGCTCTGGAAATTGCAGCCTCCGGAAAACACAATTTGCTGATGTTCGGACCTCCTGGTACTGGAAAATCGATGCTGGCGCAGCGATTACCCGGTTTGTTGCCACTGTTATCACCTGACGAAGCGCTGCAAAGTGCCGCCGTATATTCCATTGCTGCGCTACCACCGCAACGGCATTGGCGTCTGCCACCATTTCGACAGCCGCACCACACCAGTTCAGCAATTGCTCTGGTGGGCGGAGGTTCAGTACCGAGACCAGGTGAAACTTCGCTCGCACATCAAGGCATTTTATTTCTCGACGAATTACCGGAATACGACCGTAAAGTGCTGGATGTGCTGCGCGAACCCTTGGAAACCGGCACTGTGCATATTTCACGCGCCGGACGACAGGCACAATTTCCGGCACAGTTTCAACTGATCGCTGCGCTGAACCCAAGCCCA
>JAHJNE010000093.1 GCA_018820995.1 Gammaproteobacteria bacterium
ATCGGTTTAAAGAAAGATCACAACATTCATTCTTTGCATTTTGCTGATCGATTAGTCGATATCACTTCAGCAAAAGCACGGATCAATGACGTCAATACAAAAGCTAACTCAGAGGATGCGGCAGAAGTCCTGATCCGAAACTATCGAAACTATCTCACATAGTACAAAGTTGCGACCTGCTCGGAAAAGCCAGATGTTCTAATGGTGTTTATGTGGAAGGTTCTAGATGACTTCGAGGTGGTCGCTGTGCTGCAGACGTATACTACTATCGCTTAGTTGCTGGATTTAGGTTTAAAACCCGCTTCCGAATGCTGCGTCTCGCCGCGTAATCTTTGCTTAGTTGTGCTGCAGTTCTATGACGCACAATATAGGGTTACTGGGTCGAGAAAATCAGGAAGCCGCGAGGTCATCACAACTTCCTGTTTGCATATCAGTTGCTCGAAACTGCGCCAAATTCAAAATGCAAAGTTCCGCCTTGCATCAGCTGCTGATAATTTAATTGATGCTTTGGCAACGGCTGACCGTTAAACAGTACTTTTGACACGTACTCTCCAGCTGCCGCGGCATCAGCGGTGATCATCAACTGCTTGCCATTCTCCAGTTGTAAGGTCACTTCGCGAAATTGCGGTGTACCCAGCACAAAATCACCGCCAACCGGATTTAGCGGATAAAAACCTAAAGCGCTGAACACATACCAGGCCGACATCTGGCCGAGGTCATCGTTGCCGGCTAATCCATCAGGTTGCGCTCGGTACATGGTGTCGCGGATTTGTTTAATCCGGGCTTCACCTTTCCATTTTTGCTGAGTAAAAGCATATAGATAGGGCACATGATGCACCGGCTCATTGCCGTGGGCGTATTGGCCAATTAAGCCGGTAATATCCGGCGATACATCGCCTTCCATCTGTGAGCTCATCCTAAACAGCGTATCCAGTTTTTCGACAAATTTTGCTTCACCGCCATAAAGCGCTATTAAATCCGTCACCGCATGGGGCACAAAAAAGGTGTATTGCCAGGCATTGGCTTCGGTGTAATCGGTGGTGCGATGCGCGACATAAATCGGATTAAATGGGCTGACCCAAGCACCTTTGCTGGTTTTGCCACGGAAGAAACCGGTGTCGGCATCAAATAGCTGCCGGTACGACTGCGCTCTTTTGCTAAACACCGCTGCATCCGCTTGATTGCCAGCAGCTTTGGCAATTTGCGCTATCGCATCATCGTCAAAGGCATATTCCAGTGTTTTGGATACCGCTTCGACATCCAAATCAGAAGGCACATAACCATAGCGGCCAAATAAATCGATACCAAAACGCGATTGCAAAGCGGATGCTTTTGCAGCCTTGAGAATACGCTCTGCCGAAGCGCTGGTGAGACCTTTTAAATAAGCATCAGCTAACACTGGCACCGCATGATAACCAATCATCACATCGGTTTCGTTGGCCATTAAATCCCAGGTTGGCAATAGACCCGTTTCATCATAAAAACCTAGCAGCGACTGCATCATCGGTTCGACCCGTGCCGGATTGGTGATGGTCAGCAATGGATGCAAAGCGCGGAAGGTATCCCATAATGAATACAAGGTATAACGTGGTAATCGCTGGCCTTGCTCGTTTTGCATCGGTTGATGCACAGCGCCGTCGGCACCAAAGTAGCGACCATCCACATCGCTGAATAACTGTGGCGCTAAATAACTATGATAAAGCGCCGTATAAAATTTAGTTTTTGCGGTTTCGTCCGGGTCGTTCACGGCAAAACGCCCGAGTTGCGCGGCCCAGCGCTGCGCAGCAGCTGCCCGCACTTGATCAAACGAAAAATCAGGGACTTCCGCTGCCAGATTAGCTTTCGCACCGGCAATACTGACATAAGAAAGTGCCACTTTTGCCACCAGCGACTGTGCCGGCAAAGCGCCAAAATCGAGCACCGCCTGGCCTTTTTCGGTCTGTAGTACCTGACCGTTGACGGCTTTCCCATCCTGATACAGCTGCGCCGCAAACGGTTGATTAAAAGTGGCGACAAAATACAGCGGTTGAAACTTCGCCCAGCCGGTTGAAATGCGATAGCCACTGATGGTGTACGCATCTTCAACCCGCAACATGGTCACCACCGATTTGTCATAGTTTTGGGCATAACCCAAATCTAACAATAACTTAGCATGCTCGCTATTGCTGTAACTATAACGATGCACCCCAACCCGCTCCGTGGCGGTGAGCTCTGCCTTGACCGCCATTTGCGGCAAATTCAGCTGATAATAGCCAGGACTGGCGTATTCATTCGCATGGTCATACAAGGCAAATGGCCGTTTGTGTTCGTTGTCTTGTTGCTTGGCATAATCACCTTGTATTGGCATCAACAAAATATCCAGCAAGTCGCCAACACCGGTGCCGGATAAATGGGTATGACTAAAACCAATCAACACATTGTCAGAATAATGATATCCCGACGTCCAATCCCAGCCTTTGGATGGATTGTCCGGGCTTAACTGCACCATCCCAAACGGCACCACTGCGCCAGGAAAGGCATGACCGTGGCCGCCGGTCGCGATAAAAGGGTCGACATAACGCAGTACATCGAATGCACCTGCTGTCGGCATAACTCTGTTTTCTGCGAGTTGATCTGCATTTCCTGCCGCGAGATTGCCAGCGCGCGCTGGCGTTGCCGGAGCCATTTCTATGCTTTGTGCAGAGCTCTGAATAGCGCTTTTTGTTGAGCTTGGAATGGTGTTTTGAGTCAAGCTTTGCGGTGCGGCACAACTGCCTAACGTCAGGGTCAAAGTGACCGCCAGAGCAAAGCAGCGGCTACAGCTGTCGTGGCAGCCGCTGTAAATTTGAGTATTCAATGGGATTAATCCTTTAGTTTATTCAGCCAATTGATTTTTAAAAACCAAGAGGTCGCTAGTAGCACTAACAACGTCGCCCAGAACCCTTGCCACTGCTGCATCACTAAACAAATGGGCAACACCACCAGCGTCAGTTGCCAGCCGGTGCCGACCACAACATTCACTGCAACACGGCCTGGTGATTGGTCAGGGGTAAAGGCTGGGTTGGCCGCCAGCACTTTGGCTTTAATCGGCGCCCAAAACCCCCAGGGCCGAACCTGAGTATAAAAACTCATCAACACCGCTTCGTCATCCGGCGCTGTCAGCAAAGTACCGGCAATCGAGCCGACCATTCCCGCCAACAATAACCATGGGAAGGCTAGCAAAGGTTGCATGTCAGGCCAGAGCAGCGGTAACAACATTGACGCAATCAACCCCGACAACATGCCCCAGAAATAACCGTAGGCATTAAATCGCCACCAATGCCATTTCAATAAATTCGACGCGGCATAACCACCAAACAGCGCCCCGAAAATCCATTGCATAATGTCGTTGATGGATTCCAGTAACAGGCCAAGTGCCACCCCAATGATCACCAGCAGCACAGAAACTAAGTGACTCATACGGATATATTCTTTAGTGGAAGCTTCTGGGCGCAGATACTTTTTATAGATATCGTTAACGAAATAAGCTGGTGCTGCGTTGAGCGATGCCGAAAAGGTCGACATAAAAGCCGCCAGCAAACCGGCAATTAATAAACCCGCGAGCCCGACCGGTACAAAACGTTCAATGGCATAAGGCAATAACTGTTCAAAATCAAAGCCTGCGCCGGCCGCCTGAATTTCCGGTTGCATATACACCAAGGCTAATGCCGCAAAACCGGCAACCATCATGTAGCGTGGAATAAACATCACCAGCGACACTAAACCACTCATTTTCGCGGCTTCTGATGGGCTTTTTGCTGCCAGAATGCGCTGCATATCGTAATTTGGTACCGGCCCTGCCATGCTGAATAAGATGCCTTTAAACAACATCATCATCAGCATCAGACCAAATAAGTCGAGGCCATCACTGTTGATTTTGTCGTTCACCGAATCAATCAATCCGCTCCAATCCAAATCAAGCTGCCAGCCAAACCATAGACTGTCCCAGCCGGCAGGTGTAGCGGCAGCCAACTGCTCAGGACTGACTTTTTGCATCGCAATCACGCCCACAGCAACGGCGGCGATAGTCATCAACACAAATTGCAGCAGCTCGGTAAACACCACGCCATACATGCCGCCTTTGACCACATACAAAGTGGTGACCGCAAATATAAGCAGCGCATAAGTGTCGGGCGATAAATCCCACGGCAGGAAAATTGCGGCAAATTTACCAATGCCTTTAAAGCCATAAGCGATAAAGCCAATGGCGCTGACAATCGCGAACAGCACCACCACTAACTGACACAATTCAGCCCCACGACCACTGCCAAAGCGGCTTTGCAACCATTCAGCGCCAGTCATCGCATTGGAACGACGCAACCAGGCGGCGAGATATACCATCAGGAATACCTGGTTAAAAATCGGCCATACCCATGGCAGCCAGGCACTTTTTAAACCATAAACAAAACAGACCGTCACCAGCCACATGGTGCCCGCAATATCAAACATCCCTGACGCATTCGATACCCCTAACATCCACCAGGGCATGGTTTTGCCACCAAGAAAATAAGAGTTCAGATCTTTACTGGCGCGGCGGGAAATCCATAATCCCAACCACAAAGTGCCAACCAGATACAGCAGGATAATAGCGTGATCGATCCAGGCTAAAGTCATGCGCTCGCCTCACTGCTTAACCCAGCACTGTGGGATTCACTTTGAGCACTTTGATAACTATCTACCAGCGAACGCACCCGCAATTGACTGGCTACCGCCAAGATTTGCGCAGCTGCAAGCCCCGGCATGGCAACGGTAATATCGACTGGCTCGTTCGCCAATAAATCAATGAAATTATCTGAGAAGTTCAGCACTTTCCCCTCCTGATCTGGTAATTCAATCAGCACCTGGCGTAACAGCGTCTGGCTGTGCAATCGCACCTGCAATAGGCCATCGACGGCATTCAGTTGCCACTGCGCTGTCGCCGGCTGTAGTTTTAAAGCCAGATTAGGCCGGAAAAAATGCAGGTTGTCTGTTAAAACCCGACCATCAACCAACGACAGCAGTTGAGCATGGACCAGCAGGTTGCTGGCGTCCCCTAACGCGGTGAGGCTTGCGACAGGCCACTGCTGCACCACGTCAACTTGTAGTGGTTGCACCGCCACTTGCCGCAGGTGTTCGAGCAGCACTGAACCCTGAAAGTCCAACAACCGAACGCGTAAACTGGCAGTGAAAACCGTTCGGCTGTCAGAAATCAGCTGCAGGCGCAGTTGCTCATTTTGGCTTGAAAACACCAGACTTTGCGGCCGGAAACTGCGTGCTGCCTGATAATGCAACGCTTTCCAGCGGCCATAATAATCAATACCAGACCAGGAAGCCGCCGGCCAGGTGTCATTGAGCTGCCAATACAAAGTCCCCATACAAAACGGCATTGCGGCACGATGGGCGTCAAAGGCCAGTTTTAAGCCAAGCGCCTGTTGCACCTGACTAAGATATAACAACTGCTCAAAATCGTTGGGTTGCTGAAATTCATCGGTCAGATAACTCTGGATCAGTTTATTGCCACGCGGGTGCTTCTGATGCACCGTCAACATAGCTGATTCCAGCCGCTGCTCGGCTTTAGGTAAAAACCTGTCGACCGAACTTTGCAATGGAAAAGACTGGAAACCATATTCGCTCATAAAGCGTGGTATACGCTTTTGATACTCAGTAAAAGGTTGTTCGCCGTGCCAGACGCCCCAAAAGTGGTGGTTCGCCAGATGATCAGCATCGTCTTCCCAGAAACTAATTGGCGATGAGCGTAGGTAAAAGCGGCTCGCATCTAATTCCTGCACCAAACCCGGTAATAAGGTGCCAAATAACCGGCAATAGTCCTGCTTCAGCTGCTGAAACAGGGGTTCAGAATAACCAAATTTTTCCGGCCAGTCCCAGCGGGCAATGCCCATATCCACTTCGTTATTCCCACACCACATGGCAAGACAAGCGTGGTTGCGTAGTCGTTTAATGTTGTAACGCGCTTCACTTTCCACATTGGCCAGAAAAGCCGTATCAGCCGGATACAAACTACAAGCGAACATAAAATCCTGCCAAATCAGCACACCGTGCTCATCGGCCAACTGGTAAAACTTATCGTCCTGGTAAAAACCACCGCCCCACACCCGCAGCATATTCATCCTGGCGGCACTGACAGCGGCAAACTCGCGTTCATAGTCACTTGCGGTTAAGCTGCCCGGGAATGCACTGGCCGGAATATAATTAGCGCCTTTCATAAACACCGGTAAACCATTCACTTTAAAATAAAAACTCTGCCCCTCGGCATCATTTTCATTGATCACTTCAATAGTGCGTAAGCCAATGTTGAGGGTCTTTTGCGCCAGTAAATCACCGCTGTTGGTCAGGGTTGGCTCCCTGCGCGCTGTGACCGAAAATTGATACAAAAATGCGTCACCAAGTCCGGCCGGCCACCAAAGTTCCGGCTGACTGATCGCCAATTGCCACTGCCAATGCTGCTGGCCAACAGCCAGTTCCAGGCTCACTGACTGGCTGAGTTCCGGCCGGTCCTTGCACGCTAGTTGCAATTGATAACGGCCTGCGGTCAACACCGTAAAATCCAAATCAAAGGTCAACGACGCCAGCTCCGCGCTTAACGCGGTTTGGTTGCAATGGAAATCATCCAGACTGACCGCAGCCCGTCCGAGTAAAGCAATCCCCCGCCAGATGCCACTACTGACAAAACGCGGGCCCCAGTCCCAGCCAAAATGGCACGGCGCTTTGCGGACATAAACACTGAGTTTATCGTCGGATTTGTCATTTTCAGCCGGATAGGTCATGCCGGACGCAAGCTGCAGCGGTTTCACTTTGTTGATGGGCGAATGAAAATAAATTTCCAGCCTATTCTCACCAGCGACCAGCAACGACTGGCAATCGAATTGATAGCCAATAAACATATTCTCAGTGCTGGCCAGCAGTTGCCCGTTGAGATAAATATCAGCGAAGGTATCCAGCCCCAACGCTTCAAGTTGCCACTGCCGCGATGCCAGCTCAGCAGCAGTGAGCTGAAACTCGCGTCGGTAGCACCAGTCTTTTGTTTCTATCCATTGCAGCTGCGTTTCATGATCAGCCTGCATTGGGTCGGGGATCAGACCATTGGCATATAAATCGGTAAAGTTACAACCAGGGACGGTTGCCGGGTACCAAAGGTCGCTACCGGCCTGACTAAAATGCCAATCCGCGGATAAATCTAGTCTGATCTCTTCGGCGCACAACGTTGCAGCCAGCGCTGATTCTTTAAAGGGTTTGCTCATAACTTCCATACTTAACAAAGGAACAAGTGAACACCGGCTGCCAATTCGCCGGTACAAAATAAAACCAGCTTCAGCGCATCGGCGCAGAGCAACCTTTTGCAACAGCCATCACCAGCGCTTCGACTTTGTGCTGATCAACAAGGCCGTCGGTTAATACCGCCGAATAACAATGAAAGGAGATATAAGCAGCTATGGCTTTGTCAGCCTGCAGCAATTGCGCGCAAAGCGTCGGCAGATTGGCAAGGGTGATCCCGCCACCAATCACCAGCTTGGGAGACTGCTGAGTTTTTGCCAGCTGCACGTCCTGCTGCAATTGCACCAGACCGTGCGCGACACCAAGGCCACTGTGCCAGTCACAACCGGCCGTCAGCAGCCGTTGAATGCCCAGTTGCTGTAATTGTTGCAGTGCTGCAGGCCTTGCCGCCATCGGCAACACATCCACGGCGCGGTGGATATTGACCTCAAGCAGTAAATCTGCGGCTTGAGCCAACAAAGTGCGTAATAACGGCCAGTCGAAATCCGTGATCCCGGACGCGTTTTTTTGTAAGGGTCCGACGACGACTGCATCAGCTCCGGCCTCCGCGAGCTCGGTCAACTGCTGTTGTAGCAACCGCACGTCAGCCGCCTGATAATAAAAATCGCCGCCCCGTGGTCGCAGCATCGCCACAAGCCCGGGCGCATCCCCCCAGGCTTGCCGGACAATAGCAACCGCCTGCTTGGTTGGGGTTAATCCTTGTTGCGCCATATCGGCACAGAGTTCCAGCCGGATCGCCCCGCCTTGCCGTGCAGCCACAACCTGCGCTGCCAGCGTCGATAGATCGTCGCAGTTGAGACAAATCTCGATGCCGGCTGCGGTGGTATTTGCTTTTTGCGCCGGCGTATCGGCACTCACCGCATAAGCACTGGGCGTATTAGCCATAGCAGTCTGCCGCTGGTTGATTGGCTGGTTGTTGGCCTTTGTCATGGCAACAACTCCAGCAAACCTAACCGCAGCTTTGGTGTCTGCGGGGCAGACCACTGCACGCCAATCCTGACCAGCTCAGCGCCCGCCAGCTGTGGTAATGACAATTGCAGCTGCCGCCAATTGCTGCCGGCCAGCGGCGAACCGACCAGTTTGATCTGTTCGCGTCGGCCATCACTGAACTCTAAATACAATTGCACCGGTGTTGCAGAAAGCACAGGATCACCGGCTACCGGCTGAAACAGCACCCGCAGTTGGGTGCTGGCACCGAGTCGCACTGCCGTTTGATACAACGGAATATCGGCATCGCCCGCGGTGGTAGCCTCAATCAGCAGCGAGCTGCCCCCTTGCCAGGCCTGTTCAAAATCGTAATTAACCTGCACTTTGGCATTACCAAACACCGCAAACTGCCAGCTTGGTAATACATCTTGCTGGCTGATATCGGTCCAGCCGTTACCGCCCGCTGGACTGTTGATAGCTTTGCCGTCGACAAAACGCTGTAAACCTTGACCGGTATTAAAACTGGTCCGAAAAGGCAAAGAGTTAATCACCGACTTTGCCGGTAAAAATTTACTTAAACCGGCCCAACCGCTGCTATCAACCACCGCACTATTTAAATCATCACCGGCAAACAAACGTTGTTCGGTCTGATAAAAGCGCCGGTGATCGCTGGCATCGCTGACAAAATTGCTAAAGGCTGGGGTGTGGCTTTCGCCGCTAAAATTAAAGTTCACATTGGGCGCGAACAAGGCAATAGAGCCATAAGCCCGGCTGCCGTCCGGCGTAAACAGCCAATCAAGCCATTTGCTTTCACTAAATGCACGTTGTGCGTCACGGCTAGGCCATAAATCAGCCCCAAAAAACACCTCATACGGCGAGCGCCCTAAAGCACTGGCTTTGGCGGCGGATTGCTGCACCATCGCGGCATTCCACCAATAATTGAGGAAAATGGCATCGGCCGAAGCGACTTTACCTTGTTGTAAATACTGCTGATTTTTATCATTCAGCGCATTTTGCCAACGCACCTGGCCGTCGGCCAGCATCGAGTCATACCAGTGAATTTCCATCCCAGCGGGAGCAATTGCCGTCAGATATTGCATAAAGTTCAGCATACGGGCGGCAAGTTCGGCACCGCGTTTTGGATCACGCTGCCCTGGCACAAGCTGATTTTTTTTATCTTTGACTGCAGTTAAATCTGTTTCCTGATTCACCAGCCAACCATCAAAGCCATAATACTGCGCCAGCGCGACCAACTGATGCGCCATCACAAAACGCCCTTCGGCATCTTGCTGCAGCAACATTTCCACGGTGTCAGGACTGCCGCCCCATTGCGCAATGCCCAAAAATACCGAGCCAATCACCTTGACGCCATTTTTGTGCGCAGTGTCGACCCAAGGCCGCGCCGGGATCTGCACCGTTAAATCGGCGGTACCGGCGAACCAGTTCAGCACGTCAATCTGTGCCCAATGGGTAAAGTTGTAGAGGTTAAATTTTGGCTGTGCAGTCAGATAGTTGGCAAAGTTGTTCATGCCATCAGGGGCATACAACACTCTGGCTTGATGATCCTGGACGACTGCTGACGAATTGCGCGCAAGGGGCGCCACAAAACGCCGGACCAGCGGTTGCTGCGACACATTGTCAGCTGCGGCTAACGATGATTGGGTTGACCAGCTTTTTAACTGCGCCAGTGTCAGGGCAAATGGCGGCTGATCCGGCTGAATGGTTGTTGCTGGTTGCGTTGGCACTTCGCCGGCCCATGCCATACTGACCACCATACTAATCGTCAGACTCAGTACCAAACTCAATCTGAACCTCAAACCATGTGCAAAGTGAATCAACAGCCGCTGCTTCGTCATGAGCTGCTGACCTTGGTCGCCGATTGCAGTAAGTTGTCGGCGTCCAGTAAGGTCGAAATGCCCTGATATTGCAGTGCATAATTAAAACCAGGCTGAATGCAAAATGCGCCGGTATCGCCGGTTTTACTCAGCGCCAAAAAACCAACCTGAAATTGGGCAAAATTGGGTAAACGTGCGGCAATTCGCTCCACCGCTTTGCGGCAAGCATCCGTTGGGCTTAAACCTTGACGCATCAGTTCTACCACTAAATGACAACCAACGGTTTTCATCATCAGCTCGCCTTGCCCCGTTGCGGTAGCCGCCCCCACTTCATTGTCGACGTACAAACCGGCCCCAATTATCGGTGAATCTCCCACCCGTCCAGGCAACTTGTAAGCCGCCCCACTGGTGGTACAGGCACCGGCCAGATTACCGTGCGCGTCCAGCGCTAACATGCCGATAGTGTCGTGATTTTCCAGATTAATTTGTGGTTTCGCCGCGCCGGATTGTAGCCATTGCAACCAGTCGGCTTTACTTTGTTCGGTGAGCAAATTCTCTTCGATAAAGCCCTGCGCCTTGGCAAATTGCTGTGCGCCTTCGCCGACCAGCATCACGTGTGAGGTTTGTTCCATCACTTTGCGCGCTACAGAAATCGGATGTTTGATCCGTTTTAAATAGGCCACCGAGCCACAGTTCATCTGATGATCCATAATGCAGGCATCCAGCGTCACTTCACCAGAGGCATCCGGATATCCACCAAGCCCAACCGTCCTGACATTCGGATCAGCCTCCGGCACCCACACACCTTGCTCCACCGCATCCAGCGCTTTTCCGCCTGTGCTCAGTATCTGCCAGGCTGCGGCATTGGCCGGCATCCCATGTTCCCAGGTCGATACCACCACTGGTTTACGCACCCGCGCAGTCGATGTGGCTGTTGTTGACGCAGCGCTGGTTGAAACGGCGGTGCTCACCAGTGGTTTTTCTGCGGCCATCGTTTTGCTACTGAGCAAGAAGGAAGAAAAAAAGGTACCTAAGGCGGACAACTTCAGAAAATCACGTCGTCTTTGAGAGGAAGGACTAGGGTTGTGGCTCAAGATAAATCTCCTACATTTTGTGTAGCAAAAATGCGCTCTGGCACTGCATCTTCAGGCAATACGGTTTGTAAAAAACTCCAGCTGCCACGTTCACCGGCATTGGCGACAAACTGACAAGGCGTTGCAGAATCCAGAAATGGCATCAGTTGGGCGGCGATGCTACCAACCAAACCGACCGAAGGGGCGCCGACTTCCAACAGACGATTGATCACCTGATTGACAAAACTAACCGCCTCACAGCGGATCCGCAGAGCGACTGCATCCTGCTGTTGCGCTGCCTGCAGAACGATGGGTGCCAGTCGTGCATAGACCGCCGGACCTTGACCTAAATACTGACTGGCTAAACTTGCCGAGGTCTGGGCATCTGGCAATAATTCCGTTAATACCGTCGCAGGAGCCAGACCATCACGCGCCAGCAATACGGCTTTGACGGCCTCCAGGCCAAACCATGAGCCACTGGCCGTGCAGTTGATTGGAAAGCCATAACCACCCAGTTCAATCCGCTTGTCACCGATACTGGCCAATGCGCTGAAACCTGTTCCCAAAATAATCAATGCACCGTCTTGGTGTTGATGCACACCATAAGCGGCAATTTGTAAATCCGTGGTCAAATGCAAACTGGCAAACGGATGCTGCCACTGCTGAAATTGCTGATAAAACTGCGGTAAATGCAAACCGGCCAAGCCGATTGCCAACGGTAGTTGCGCTAAGATGCTTGGTGGGAAACCGCCATCCTGTACCGCTTTTTCTGCCGCTGTGGTAATAGCGTCAAAACTTTCAGTTAAGCCACTGACTGGGTTGGCTGGCCCACTCTGGCCTTGCCCCAGCACCTGCCCTCTGGCATTAAATACCCAAGCGCGGCAATTGCTGCCGCCGCCATCAATACCAATGCCTACCGGCGTCCGCTCAACGGTTCCGGATGATGATGAAATGGCAGTTGCAATTGAATTCATAACGTTCCTTAACGGATCAGCCACCATTCACCTTGGCTTTTACCGGAAAAAAAACCGGTGTAGATGGCTACACCGGGTAAACACAAAACCGGAAACCGGTCGATCAAGATTTGGATTTTCAGTCAATAACGCACTGGTCGTCCAAACACACACACAGGGTGGAACAGGCAAACCTGCACCGGGGTATTCGTCGTCTTGTGCCAGACAGGAAAAACGTCCTCCAGTACTGGCACTCTTGCATCGTTGATTATGGCAGTTCTGGCCCAATCAGCTCGAACTCAGCCACTTGCATCAGGGTATCATCCCCTTTGTTTTTGGTGATGTTGATGCGGTAGCTACTAAACGCAAAACCATTGCCCATTTCAAACAATTTCCGTTCAAAACGTTGGTCGAAGCTCTCGCCAATCCAACTACCAAGCCGTATCCAGGTTGCACCATTGTCATTCGAACCTTCGACATTGAAGTTTTCCGGATCCCGACCTTGGGCATCGTTGGCACTGGTGATTGCCAAACTGCTGACAATTTGCGGTTTTGGCAGGTCAATACGCACCCACGATGGATCAGCTTCGGTTGGCGCTCCTTTCCATTCATTATGGTCCAGCCATTTGGTGCTGAGATCATTATCAAAGGCTTTTGATTCTGCTTCGCCATCGCCAATCCGGTTACGCGCCGTGAATGTGACACCAGCTGCGGATGAATGATCAACTGACTGGTACTGCGGACCTATCAACTCAATCTCAGCAATTTGCATCAGGGTGTCATCACCTTTGTTTTTGGTGATGTTAAAGCGGTAGTAACTAAAGCCAAGATCATTACTAAAGCTAAAGACCCGACGCTGGAAACGCTGCTCAAAAGTTTCACCAATCCAGGCACCTAACTTCACCCAGTTGGAACCATCCGTTGAAGCTTCGATATTAAAGTTCTCCGGATCGCGCCCTGGAGCGTCATTGGCACTGATCAATCCCAGTTTATTCACGGCTACCGCTGTTGGAAATTGAACCTGCACCCAAGACGGTTCAGCTTCTGTTGGTGCGCCTTTCCAATTGTTGTGATCCAGCCACTTGGTGTCAGTACTGCCATCAAAGGCCTTTTCGCCCACTTCAGCATCACCGATGGCATTGCGGGCAGTGATCACTACGCCAGCCATCAGACCATGATTAAGATCCGGCAGTTTTGGTCCAACCAACCCAATTTCAGCAATTTGCATCAGCCCGTCATCGCCTTTGTTTTTGCTGATGTTCAGTTTGTAACTGCTAAAAGCCAGGGTGTTTGCCACGCTGAACTGCTTGCGTTCAAAACGTTGGTCAAAGGTTTCACCAATATGTTGCGAAAGTGACAACCAGGTTTTACCGCCATCGTTGCTACCCTGCAACTCGAAATTCTCAGGATCACGCGAGGCGGCATCGTTGGCACTGGTCAATATCAGCGTATCAACCGCTTTTGCTTCTGGCAGATCAATTTGTACCCAAGACGGATCGGCAGCAGTGGGTGCGCCCTTCCAATCGTTATGATCCAACCATTTGGTATTCACGTCGTTGTCAAAAGCTTTGCTTTCCGCTTCGCCGTCCCCAATCCGATTGCGCGCAGTAATAATGCCGGTGCCCACCGGGTCGGTATGGTCGGCACTGGTATACACCGGACCGACAAATTCAATTTCCGCCACTTGCATCAGCGTGTCATCGCCTTTGTTCTTGGTGATGTTCAATCGGTAATAGCTGAACTCCAGACCATTGATAAAGCGGAATTGTTTACGTTCAAACCGGTTGTCAAAACTTTCACCAATAAATTCAGCCAGGCTGACCCACGTCACACCGTCGTTTGATGCCAGCACCTGGAAGTTTTCAGGATCTCGTGCCGGAGCATCATTGGCACTGGTGATTAACACTGAATTGACGGCTTGTGGCTGCGCGAACTGAATTTGCACCCAGCTTGGCTTCTCCACTGTTGGTGCGCCTTTCCACTCGTTGTGATCCAGCCACTTGGTGCTATTATCACCATCAAATGCCATACTTTCGGCTTCTGCCGGACCAATCCGATTGCTGCCGGTAATGACTGCGCTCGCGACATTGGCATCGGTGGTAATTTCACGGACCGGGCCTGAACTTACCGCCGCATCAATAAACGCCAGTTTTAAATCAACAACGTCTTCGCCGGTCAAACCTAGCTTGGTTAGGTATGGCAAGGCATTGATGGCAGCCAGCATTCTTTCACGGATTGGCGCCAAGACGGTGACATCCCCTTCTTGTGCCAACGGAATGGTTGCGGCCACATCGTTCATGAGACTGTTAAAACTCTCACCTTCGCTAATATTGGCAAAAGCAGCGTTTAACAGCGATAGCTTGATGGTGTCGATAGGCAGTAACGTGTCTTTACACAGGTTTTCCTGCACTGGTTTACCTTCGGCGTCGAGCACAGGGTTGCCATCAGCATCCACTTTATCCACGAGCTCGCATTTCTCACCGGTCACCATATTGGCATAGGCTTCGGCACTGACGAGATCCGTCGCAAAGACGTTCGCTTTAACACCAACCCCTAAGGCTTTAAGCAACAAGGCAGAATTGTCAGCCAGCGCCATTTCATAAAGCGCGCGCACTGATACATTGCGTCCACCAGCTACGTCGGTCGCAACCAATTGGCTGGCTATGGTGGTCAGCGCATTAGCCTGAAACCGAGCATCAACCACACCATCTGATTTGGCGGCATAAGGTTGTTGCACCCAGGTCAGTGTCGTGAAATTGGTGCCCGTCAGTGGCGCGCCGCTGACTACATCCCCTAAACCGGCAGTGCCGCAGTGTGCTGCATCACAAACCATACTGGCCTGAGCATCTGCTACCACATCCACTTTAAGCATGCTATTCAGACCAAAACCTTCTTTGGCGGTGACACTAAAGGCAACTTTGCCATCAGAACCGGTCCGATCGGTAGCGCCGATTGTAATCGCTGCACCATTTAACTGCGAAACGCTGACTTTAGCATTGCGCAACGTGCCTTTGACCGCTGAGCCGCTCAAATCAGCAGCCGTCGCATCGAGTGTGACAGGTATATTGGCCGGGTCCGCCTCACCAGCGCCACCACAACCATAAAGTGTGGTCAGCGCTAAGGCGACAACCCCATACATCATATTGATTTTAAACTGTTTCATCTTCATTCCTCTGAATCGTTACCTGAACCATTGTTTTAGAAACGGTGGATTAGAACCGGTAAGTAGCACCCATGTAATAACGGCGGCCGCCATAAGCGTTCTGAATAAATCGCTTGTCGGTGTCGTTGCCAAGGTGAACGTAGGTTTCCGATTTCGTCAGGTTGATTACAGAAGCTGATAGCACCAGCATTTCTGTCAGGTTGTAGTTGGCATTCAGATCGATCTGATCATAAGCCGCGGTGTAATAGTTGGTTTCCCATGAGGCGTTGTAGCCGCCAACACTCGGGCCACGTTTGTTGTATGACGCCCGCACGTTGAACAAATCATCTTCATAAAAAGCTGACAAGTTCAGCTGGTATTTCGAGCTGCCAATCAGCGGCGACTCACCCACTTTCTGCCCATCCAATTCGACATTCGCCTGATTGGTGTTATTGCGGGTGTAGTTGGTATAAACGCCAAAACCACCGCCGAAGAAATGTTGCCAGAAGACTTCCATCCCTTTGGAACTGGCGTTGGTGCCGTTGGCAACGGTACTGAAATTACGCACTGTTAAACCGTCTCCACCCGCACTGACTTGTTTGTCACCGGCATTTGGCAGTGTGAAATTCACTACCGGTAAATCACGCATAGTGTCGATAATCAGCGGCACGACAAAGTTGTCGACGTCCTTTTTGAATAACGCCACACCAAAGCCTGAGCCTTTACCGTAATAGTATTCCAGCGAGCTATCAAACTGCGTCGATTCCAGCGGTTTCAACTGACTATTACCGCCCGAACCGACCCAACCTTCACCGTCATAAATCGGATCAAAATCATCGGCGGCAGAACGATCGGCCGAATATTCGTTCGAGGTATAACGGAGTGTCTGGAACTGGCCGATATCATCATAACCAGGACGGGCAATCACTTTGGCGGCAGCAAAACGCCAAACCCAGTTGTCGTCCATATCCCAGACTAAGTTGGCACTTGGCAGCAACTTGTTTTCAGTGTTTTCTTTTTCGATATAAACGAAGTTCTCAACCCGTTGTTGCGCTTCTGGTAACAGATTGCCGTTGGCATCTTTCCAGTCCAACCGGTAAAGAATTTTGTCGGAAGAACCTGAAGTGGTGGTGGTGCGGACAAACCGCAGACCAAAGTTTCCGCGCAGGCTTTCATATTTGTAATCAGCCTGAGCATAAGCAGCAGCGATTTCTTCCTGTACGCCGTAGACGTAATTCGGTTCAATCCGGGTGTATTTCTGGAAGTTATTGACCAGATGCTGTTGATATTGATGCCAATTCACCGCCGGAAACAGGTTGGTATTAATGACACCGGACAAGTTGCCTAAGGATTGTGGCAATACCACATCGGTGATCTTCGGAATACCACCATTGCGTGAATAATCGTCGTCTAAATCGATGCCACCTGCCGCTTCGGCCGCTGCAATATCAAAATCTTTTGCCAGATAAAAGGTATTGCGGGAATCGCGATGAATTTTTCCATCACGATATTTGGCACCAAAGCGTATCGTGTCGACGATCCCCCAATCGGCAAAATAATCGATGTCAATACTGGCGTATTTTTCTTCCTGCGTTCCGGTGATAAAACTGGAATCCGTTGCGCCCACATCCGCCTGACCACCAATCCCAGCCACCAGATTGTTAATCATGTTCGGATCCATATAAGTGGTCATTTTTTTGCCAGAAAAATCATAGCCATAATACGCCGAGGCTTCATTGGCGTAATAGGCAGCCCGATATTTCTCCGACGGACCACCTTCAGCATCAGTGCGGCCAAACGTCAGCTTCGTCTTAACATCATCCCCTTCGTATAACGCATAAAAATCAAAAGTGTTTGACGTTGATTCTTCGATTTTAAATTCGCCGTTGATCCGTGGGATTGCAGATAAGCGCTGAGCACCGGATACACCGGTGGAATAGTCGATGCCGGTGACAAATTCCGATTCGGCATCCACCCGTACATCAGTCCAGTAATTGTCGTTGTTGTTCCATTCCGGATATTCCAACTGATTCAGAATTGAATTCTGTCCCAGCGTGAAGCGGAAATAATTCATTCCCACTTCGAACTTGTCGGTCAAACGCCATTGACCAGTGAACTGAAACCCTTCGCGATTGCGTTCTTCTTCCAGCACTTCCTGCACCATACTTTGCGCGGCATATCCTTTGGCGCCGTTTGCGACCAATTGGTTGTCCTTACGCTCCTGATAGAGGAAGTTTTTGTTCATAATATTGATACGCGAGCTTTGCGCCCGGTTGGTACGGTCCTGCCGGGTGTAACCCACTAACATACCAAAATTTTCAGCGTCATTTTTCCAGGAATAAATGCCGCTGTACTGTGGTTCATTTTTATCAGTGATGTCGGAATTGCTGTATTCAACATTCAACACACCAGAGCTTTGCTCCATCGATAACGGTTTGCGGCTGTGCATGATCACAGTACCGCCAATGCCACCTTCATCCAGTCTTGCTTCTGACGACTTAAATACTTCCAGCCGTTCGATCATGGTTGATGGTAACAGGGCGTATGAAAAAGACCGGCTTGGTTCGCCTGGCGACGACGCAATAAAATTACCGTTCAGCTGACTTAAGGTCAGATCGGAAGACAAACCACGAATACTGACGGTCGCACCTTCACCGCCGTCACGCTGGATCACCACACCTGGCACCCGTTGCAAAGAGTCAGCCACGTTTTTGTCCGGGAATTTACCGATATCTTCAGCGGTGATAACGTCGACCACGCTGTCTGATGCCCGTTTATTGAGCAAGTTCTCACTCATACTGGACAAAATGCCGCGCACTTCGATCGTTTCAATCTTTTCTTTTTCGGCGGCTTTTTTCTTCGCATTTTGAGCAACGTCCGGTTGAGCTGGATCTGCTTGTTGCGCTATTGCCGGATTAAGGCTGGTAAGTACCGCTAACGACAGCAGAGATAATCTCAGCCCTTGCTGCCATTTAGTTTTGTCTATCCTGTTGACCATGGTCTTCTCCACAGTGGAATGTATTAACGCCCCGGTGTAGCCCGGTTTGCCCCTATTTATTTTTATATGTTGTCTGGCGCTGGCTTCGATCCATCAATATGCAAGTCGACATACATCAGTCCTTGCTTGCAAGGTGTTCAAAACCTGCCTGTTGCAGTTAATGGCGCCAATTGCAATGTAATCGATTACATCGTCAGTACTGATACTAGCGAAAGGATAAATTGCTGTCAATCTGTACAAACGATAATCTTGACAATTGTTCGGTAGAGTAAGATTTTATTTTTTAATAATTAATTTCAACAGCTTAGCTATAAAACAACCCATTTTAGCTCTAGTAGTTATAGTTACAAACTGTTGCAAAATTGCTGCTCAGACCAGTAAATACCGGACAACCCCCTCGATGTAATCGTTGCCAAATAAAAATATTCTTTACCGATTTGATGGCATAGCACGCACCTATTCGCTAAAACGAACGAACAATTCATCATGCTGGCTGGGGGTCTATTCGTTAGAGCTGACGCCTTTCGGTCGCCTAAACGACTAAATTGGAGTGGTTGATGACTGGCGAGGCACCGCGGCCATGTTAAGAGGAAATGTTTAGAGGAAATGTTTAGAGGAAGCTGTTAGATAAAGTCTTTAATGAGAATGGTTAAGAAAGATGTAATAGACCTAACCAATCGTTCA
>JAHJNE010000009.1 GCA_018820995.1 Gammaproteobacteria bacterium
CAGTGCGGCGCCGGGTAAAACGTAGCTTGGCTGTGATGAAATTACATCGGCGGCAACGGAACTACCAAACAATTACCCAACATCAGCATCAATCAGATATGGTGGTCTGATCCTGATCGATGAAATAAATACATGTTGGTATACCTGCAACCTGATGTTATTCACCCTCTGAGTTAGATTTTGCTAAAGTCGCTTGTGCTTTAAGCTGTTTGTGTTGTTGCCGGCGCTGCCGGAAAAATTGTGAAAGCTTATTACCACATTCGTCCGCCAGCACACCGCCAGTCACAGCCAACTGATGATTGAGTACTGGATGTTGTACCAGGTTCATCACTGAACCAACCGCCCCAGTTTTCGCATCAAAAGCGCCAAATACCAGCCGACTAATTCTGCTATGAACCAACAATCCCGCGCACATGGCGCAAGGCTCTAAAGTGACATACAAGGTCGTATCGAGTAGCCGATAATTTTGTAGCTGCAGGGCGCCCTGACGTACGGCCAACATTTCGGCATGGGCGGATGGGTCATGTTGGCCAATCGACATATTCCAGCCTTCACCAATCACTTCATTATTGAATACAAGAACTGCACCGACCGGAATCTCTCCCGCCAGCTCGGCTTTGTCTGCCAACATCAATGCATAACGCATCCAGTACTCATCAGAATGAAAAGTTGCTTCGCTGGTGCCGGCCGGCGTAAATTCATCCATACCAAAGTGCTCAACTACTTAAGATTTTGGAAATTTTACCATTGTCGACTGGTAAAATTGACTACTATCTGGTGCAAGAGGGCACACTTAGCAATATATAATATGTAAGCTACTGTTTTTATATAACTATTACTTTGGTATAACAATTGCTTTGTTCAGTTATCAATCAGACAAAAAGGAAATGGACATGGGTGTTTTTGATATTGGGTTTGTGGCAGTGATTCTGGCGTTTGGTTATGCATTTTATGAGCAACACACCAAAACCAAAGTTAAATTGCAAAATGGCAGTGCTGGCAATGACGCGTTAAAACAAGAAATTGACAATTTAAAACAACGTATCGCCACACTTGAAGCGATTGTGACTGACAAATCATATGACTTAAAAAGTCAAATTAACCGGTTATAGTCATAACCATCGTTGTCTGACAGAGCGCTGGGCAGTGCAAAGGGATAGATTACCAACTATCCCTTTTGGACGACTCCAATGTTTATTCTTTGTTCAGCACCGATTGCAATACAGGCTTCCTGCCGGTTAAAGCCCCGTCTAACACCGCATCGACCATCCGATCTTGATAGACCTGATATATCAACCGTAAATGTTCTGGCCGCCAGTCGGAAACACGAAACAATCGTCCACTTCCCTGCTGAGTAATCCCCTTCGGCAATGCTGTAAAATCGAGCTTAGGTAATAATTGAGCTAACTCATAAACATAATCGGCCACAGTCCGGGCTGCTAATTCGTGCAATCCATCCCCGCGCACCATCCGCGCTGAGGATTGATGAATAATACCGCCTCCGTCGAGTTGCTGTGTCGTTTCATGTAACGTCATACCGGTCATTTGAGGTTCGAGCAGATAGCTTGGCCAAAAATGTGTGGTGACCCCTCGATAATCCGGTGATAAACCACCATGGGTATTCCAGAACGTAGCAGCAACCTCACGCATCAAATCAGCACTAATTTTATGGCAGCCATACGACAACACCAGTTTGGGCGCCAGACCTTGCAGAAACAGCTGCGTTTTTAAGCTATTCAGTTCACTCACTGCCACAGTTAATGTTGGTATATCCGGACATTCGAGCTGATTGAAAAAAGCGGCTTCAGCAGCTTCGCGCTGCGAAAAATGATGGTGGAATAAAGCTGTTAGCTCGTCAGATAATGTTGGCGGAGGTTTAGGCAAAAAGTTCTCACGCACTTCCTGCACCCAACCAGTTACCAGACCTGTTTTTGCCAACTCTTGCACCAAAAACAAATGACGGGGATGGTTGCCGGTGATCAAGACAATACTCATATCACAGCCTCTGAGGACAGGTTAATTAATCCATTATGTTTCAATTGGTCAATCACTGGCAGTAAATCAGTTAAAGACACCGCAAGTTTGTCTGCAATGGCGCCAACACTGCTGTAACCATCCGCCAACGATAGAAAATTCAGTAGTAAATTCAAAAGAAAACGACCATCTTTGGCATCGTCATTGGAAAATTTGTTGGTCATAGGTCCATTGGTTGTTGGATACAGCCCGCGCTTACCAAGCTGGGGTTCACCGCCTTCGAGCGTACTATTCGGGTATAAGTCGATGATTTCAAATAGGCGCAGCATTTGCAGCAGAGAATCAGCCGACTGTTCCACCGCGGCCACCGACATAAAGGCTTTATCATCCAGACTATTATGATACCCATCGTAGTCGCCATAGACGGTGCGTGCGGCCTGGATCATTGGCCAATTGATTTGTGGTGAACAAAATTGCCGCTCATCTGAACCACTGGTTGGCGTAAAGTTTCGAACGGCAAAATGTGCAGGATCACGCTCTGCCAATTGCCGGACAAAAAGGTCAAGCGCAGACGGTTTGTCCGTCCAGTCCTGGCGCGATACTTTAAACGACACCTGAGACTTCGGACCTCCTAAACAAGTTAATACCACCCCGCCCTTGAGCAACTGCGCAAGCGCTCGACCTTCAGTGGCTAAAAATGTAATAGAGCCAATGGTTTC
>JAHJNE010000094.1 GCA_018820995.1 Gammaproteobacteria bacterium
CAGGCCAGCAGGTCATCACCGGCAATTTGGTTAAGTCGACTTCATCACCTTGGAGAATCACTTGTTGACAAGGCGCCTTTTTCACTACTTTGGCCGCCATATTCAGCACCTGGCGGAAAATCGGCAGTTTTTCCCAGGCGTCTTTTAAACCTTTTGGTGGTTCTGGCTCTTTGAGAAATGCCAGTAATTTTCCTACTTCACGCAATGCGCCGACATCAGGCTGGCCCATGCCAAGCGCCACGCGCTCTGGCGTACCAAATAAATTGGCCAGCACCGGGATATCAAAACCTTTTGGATTTTCAAACAATAAGGCAGGGCCACCAGCACGCAGCGTGCGGTCGGCAATTTCAGTCATTTCCAGCACCGGATCAATTTCTTGTTTGATGCGGGTGAGTAAACCCCGTTGTTCCAGCTGAGCGATAAAATCACGCAAATCTTTATATTTCATGAGTTTCCACAGTTTTTACCGGCCGCAGCAGGTTGAGGATTCAGTTGGTTGGCATTATACATGGCCAGCCGTTGCTTGCCATGTTGCTGTGTACGTACGAGAAGGATGTAGCGATCGGTTGCGGTGGTATTTTAGGAGAGCGTTGCTGTACAGACGAATCCTCCATGATTGAACGTCGTGCTCAAAGCCGAACCAAGGGTTGAGCATTACCGGCATTCATTAGCTAAGCCTTTAATTCAGTTAATTGATGTAAAAGTTATTTTTATGTTGAATTAAAATTCCTAAAAATGAGAAAATAACACACAATCGCAAATATTAGCTCTCTCATGCAACATACTCGTTGAATGCTTACCCTTCACTTATTTTAGCCCCGGTTGCGGAAGCTGGCGGTCTTTCATTAAAAGGATGTAAAACTACCATGAAGTTCATCACTAAAACGCTGCTTGGCATACTTGGCCTTATTTCGACTCAGGTCATGGCTGACGATGGCAATCAATTTGACTACGTCGGACTGAGCTTACAGCAAAGCAGTTACCGGGATTTAGATTTTTCACCGACGATCAAGCCCAACGATTTAACCCCATTAAGCTACCATGAAAGCCTATCCGGCAGCGGATTTCGGGGTTTTATCGGCCATCAGTTTAATCAATATCTGTCGTTGGAGGCAGGTGTGGGTTCTTATGGCAAAGCGGATTTTAAGGTCACGCAGGAAGACACCGGAACTGATGGCAAACCGGTGTATAAAACAGTCTTCAACGGTGGTTTCAAAACAACAGCTGGTGATCTGCGGGTGGTTGGTACTTACCCGTTAAGTGACAGTTTGTTTTTAAAAGCCGATCTTGGCGCGCTGATTTGGAGTAACGAATTGACGACTTTAGACGGCACTGTGGCTCAACCTGAAACTCCAAAAATTAGTGACAATGGTGTTTCGTTGTTGACTGGCTTGGGGGTGGGTTACGGCTTTAATAATAAAGTAGCAGTTGCATTAGATTTTGAACGGACGAAAATTGCCAATATTCAAACGCAGAATTTGAATTTGTCATTGATTGTCCGGTTCTGAAAAACTTGATTGACCTCCCGATGAAAACGACTGGGTTATAGTCGTTTTCATCGGGGAAAATGAACATGAAAATTGTGTATAAAAGCTCAGCTTAAAAAGCTGCATGATAGATTTTTGTCATAGAACTATACCGCTCAAAACTAAACAAACACCAGCTAGTTTGATGTTGTTCCGGTCAATTAAGCTGCTACCATTTTTTTTCGCTGGCGTAAAAATCCAATCGCATTACTGGCTAAAAACGCTAGCTCCATCATGACGGCCATTGGCGAGCCGACGATCACATTATGACAAATCCAGGCACAAGCGCCGACCGCCATACAGCTGCGAACCAGCAGCACTTTTTGCTGAAAACTGCCAATAGTGCCAACAACAGCGGCTAAAAAAGGCAAGCATTGCAATGGGGTTTGGTAACTCAACCCTAGCAGCACTGTTGATAAAAATAAAAACAGCCACATCAACTGCGGCCTTGGGTAATAAGCTGCTACCAGAAAGCGGATCGCGGTAAAACCTACAAACAGGCCGGCCGCCAGTTGCCCCAGCACGACAAAATGACTGGCATTTAACGCTGCTGATATACACCAACAGACCAACATCGGCTGACGTCGTTTCAGCTGAAAAGCACTTATACCTGCGATAAAGGCCAAGAGTGCCAGTAGTTGGGATCCTAAAAATTGCGAGCTCAGTTCTGGCACAGTTGCCGCCCCATGGAAACTCAGACAGAGTAAGGAGTGTAGAGAAGAATGTCGGGTAAAACTCACATGAGGGTGAATAATCGTTATTTTTTCCGCAGTTGGTGCAGTTGTTGCAGTTGGTTACCTGGTGATTAACTTGTATGTCGCAGATGGCTGGCGGTATTGCGGTCACGTTTTGACAGTTTTTGTCGATCGACATACTCAGACAGTCGATGAATGCCACGCTATCACAAGATTTTTCGACTAAGGTAAGGTGATGATTGTCGATGTTGTTACGTATAAACAGTGACGTGGAGGGGGCGGTGCAAATTTAAGCGCGGTTGCTGGAATAGACCTTCAGTTGCAACATCGGTGTAGATATATTTATTGATACAAATTAACCAGACAACTAAGAATTAGCTTGTTCAGTATCAAGGCCATTTTGCTGCAGGCTGTTCCCAATTTCTCTGGTAATGCAACTGTAGTTCCACCACACTGTAATCGTTAACGTTACGAGGTTTAGCATGCAATTCCCCGATCGGATCAAACAACAAAGTTGTATGGATTGTCTGAGTGGTCAGGCGCTTGGATTTGAAATCAGAATGGCATTTCAGCCGATTATCAACTGGCAGACCCGGCAAATTGTCGGTTATGAAGCTTTGGTACGCGGACCAAACGGTGAAGGGGCTGGTTGGGTGTTTGAGCGGATCAACGATCAGAACAAATATTATTTTGATCAGGCTTGTCGGGTTAAAGCCATCGAAACGGCGGCGAAACTTGGGCTCGATAAAATGCTCAGCATTAATTTTATGCCCAATGCAGTGTACAACCCGGAAACCTGTATCCGCGCCACTATTGAAGCGGCAGACATGTTTGGTTTTGATATTCACAAAATTATGTTCGAAGTGACGGAAAGCGAGCAGATTGTCGATCGCGCCAAACTCACCCGTATTTTTGATAGCTATGCCAAACGTGGTTTTATAACCGCCATCGATGATTTTGGTGCCGGTTATGCCGATTTGTCCTGGTTAGATTCACTCAAACCCCAGGTGTTAAAACTTGATATGGCGCTGATCCGCGATATTGAACAGTTCCCCGAGAAACAAAAAGTAGTGCAGGACATTCTGCAGTTATGCCTGGAAGTGAACACGCAGGTACTTGCCGAAGGTGTTGAAACCCGCGCTGAATTGGATTATCTGGCAGGACTTGGGATCCGGTTTTTCCAGGGTTATTATTTCGCAAAACCCCAGCTGGAATATCTGGCAAAAGACGCAGAAATGTTGTGTCTGGTTTAGTATCGAGCAAAAGCTAAGGTGTGTAACAAGCTGATAAAACCCGCAACAGTTTTGATGCCAAAATAGGTTCCACTTCCAGAACGAAGGATAGCTTCATGACTGGCGTGAAATTGACCGAGCATTACCCGCATCCCACGGATGCAGAACAGTTTGATCAAGATTATCGCGAACATCTGGCGTTGTTTCACCGAAATGCCGACGTTCCTGCCAATCTACAGCAATACACAGTAACGCGGTTTTTAGCCGCAGGGCCGGATAAACCTGCGTACTATCAGATGTTCAGCTTGCCATTTCCATCAGCTGAGGCTTTGCAACTGGCAATGCTCAGCCCGCAAATGCGAGAAGTGGCCTTTGACGCCGCGCGGATGGCGGGGCGCCGGTGGTGTTGGCAGGGTCAGACGATTAGACGTTTGAAGGTCGAGCAGTACCAAGCATCAACACATCAAGTACTAATACACCAAGCTGCAGTAAATCGAGTTGCCAGCGAAAAAGACAAACCCGCTGCAGGTTTTACACCAAAGCGGGTTTGTTATTAAAAGCGTCCAATATCAGAAATTGTAACTGACGCTCAGACTGACAGATCTTGGCAGAATATAACGGCCATTTGGTGAAGCCGGATCGCGTGGGTCACCTTCGGTCAAACCAGCTTTATCGGTGAGGTTATCCACCGACAACTGTGTTTTTAACTGCGAGGTCAGTTGCAGTTGCATC
>JAHJNE010000095.1 GCA_018820995.1 Gammaproteobacteria bacterium
GGCGTGAATAGCCGTGGTGGATTTTTCAGTGCGGATAATCCGTCTGTCTTTGCCGATGGTTTAGCGGCTACGTTAAATGCGATTCAAGAACGAGTTGGCTCAGCATCAAATATTGCAGCGACAGCGATTAACTCGCTGCAAACGGAATCAAACCTGTTTCAGGCGCGTTACATTGCTGGACAGTGGGCTGGTGATTTATGGTCCTATGATGTGAATGACATCAGTACTCCCGTGTGGAAAGCCAGCGAAAAAATGCCAGCTGCGGGCAGTCGGAATATCTTGGTTGGCAATGGCAGTACCAAAGGCCGTAACTTTACCTGGTCAAATTTGACCCCAGCCGAAAAAACCGCTTTAGGTGGCGCGGCGTCCATCGTTGATTATCTGCGTGGTGACATTTCTCAGGAAAAACTCAAAGGTGGAGTCTATCGCGATCGGATTTCGCCACTTGGGGATTTAGTTAATTCATCACCTGAGTTAGTTGGCGAACCTATTGATATGAGCTACCACCGTTTTAGTTGGGCCGGTGCAGCAGATTATCGCAGTTTCCTCAGTGGTCCGGTGAAAACCAGAACACCGATGATTTATGTCGGTGGTAATGATGGGATGGTGCATGGTTTTAATTCGAAAACCGGGGTAGAAGTTTTTGCCTTTATCCCTTCATCAGTGATGGCGCCAATTAGTGGCAGCGACAATGTGCTGAAAAAGTACTCAGAACCAACTTATAATCATCGTTTTTCGGTTGATGGATCACCCACTGTTGCTGATGTTTATATTGATGGAAATTGGAAAAGTATTTTAGTCGGTGGCTTGGGTCGCGGCGGCAATAGTTTGTATGCGATTGATGTTACAAACCCTTCTAATATTGATGGAAATTCAGTGTTATGGGACAAGTCCTTCGCTGAAATGGGTGTTTACTTAGGTAAGCCACAAATCTTCAGGATGGAGTCTGGTGACTGGGCCATTCTGGTCGGTTACGGCATCAACAACAGTACTAATAAATCCGGTTTGTTAGTGATTGATATTAAAAACGGCAATATTCTGGCCAAGCTACCTACAACGGCTGGCTCTGCTGGCGATCCGAATGGTATTTCAGAAATTAACGTCTTGGATATAGATGCCGATGGCAGCATAGACTGGGTTTATGGGGGTGATTTACATGGTTATGTCTGGAAGTTTGATTTGTCGGCAGCCTCAACCAGTTCGTGGACAATTGCGAATTCTGGTCAGGCACTATTTCAGGCAAAAGATCCAGGTGGTACCCGGCAGATGATTACCGGCGGAGTCATGAGCAGCATTGATCCAAAAACGGGTAAAAGCTGGGTATTCTTTGGAACCGGTCGTTATTTAAATCAGGACGATCCAAGTAATACCCAAACCCAAACCTGGTATGGCATTATCGACGGTCCCACCATTTCTTCGCGAAGTGAGCTTGTCCCCCGTGTGATGACCAAAGTTGGTGAAGATCGGGTAGTTACTGCTGCTAATGAGTTGGACCCCGGTAAAAAAGGCTGGTATATGGACTTAATTGACAACCGAGAGCGGATTGTTGATTTGCCAGTGGTTATTGGTGGTGATTTAGTAATGAACACGATGATTCCTGACACCAACGTCTGTAATCCAAGTGGTTCAGGTTATGTGATGGCCGTATCACCATATGTCGGTGGTCGCCTGAAAAAAACCTTCTTTGACACCAGCGATGATGAGAAATTTACAGCGGATGACAAAGTGAAAGTCGGCACCGAAATGGTTGAAGTCAGCGGGATTAAAGTAGGTAGTTTGAATAGTGTGGTGACGTTCACCAAAAAAGGTGACAAGGTGGTTGCATTAGTAAACTGTGAAAACGCCAATGTTTGTGAAGAGCCGGCCAACGTGAATCAGAACACCGGCCTGCAATCCTGGCATGAGATTAGTAATTAGTGGAGTTTCAGATGCGTCAACAACGTGGTTTTAATTTGATGGAACTGATGGTCGCCGTGACGATTATAGGGATTATTGTTGCGGTCGCACTACCGTCGTATAACAGCCATATGCTCAATACCAGGCGAACAGCATCAGCAGCTTGTGTAGTCGAACTGGGTCAGTTTATGGAGCGAGTGTACACCACTAGCATGAGCTACGCGGTGGACAATGGCGGTGTGGCGACGGTACTCCCAAACACTAGTTGCCGTAATGATTTAGCGGTATATTACACCATGACTTTGACGACTACCCCTCAAACCTTCACCTTAACGGCGACACCGATTGGTTCGCAGGCGAAAGATACTACCTGCGGTGTGTTAACCCTGAATCAAGCCGGAACCCGCACTGCAGCAGGCTCTGCAACAGCTGCCAAAGTGCGGGAATGTTGGTAATCATTCTTTATTGATGCAGTGGTTAGGACCGCTACTTTTTATCAATCCTTTTTGCCAATAAAACAGCCCCTGATAAGGGGCTGTTTTATTGGCATGCTGAAAATGCAGGTTTAATTGTCGGGGATGTCGAGCGCTATCGCAAAAGTTGTCCTGTGAATTCTAAATGGGCGTGCATCCTAAGCCAGTGTTTTCCATCCAGATTAAAATATTTACTGCAAATTGTTTGATATATGTAAATTAATAATTAAATTTAAGGTTCAATTAATTGGTGAAAGGATACACCAATGGCCAAAGGATTTACCTTTATTGAGGTGCTGTTATGCCTGTTATTATTTGGAATGGGCATGCTCGGCGCCCTTGCCAGTCAGGTTTATGCAAGACAACAGGTGTTGATCGCCACTCAGCGGTTGTTGGCAACGGCTGCAGTGACAGACGTTGCTGCTTCTTTACAGTCGGTGCCGCAAATAGCGCACTCATTTCAAGGCCAATTTAAAACGACACCTGCAGCGATCAAGTTATGTCAGGACGTTTCCATATGCACTGTCGAACAACTGCTGCAATCACAACTGGATCGACAACTCACAGTCTTGATCCCAAGTTCAGGCGCAACATTGCCTTATGCACAACTTTGCATTGTTTCAGGTGGTGCACAGCCTGAAATTCAATTGAGCTGGCGTGGTTTAGTTGCCAGTAAGTTCACGCCCAAAGCCACACTTTGCCCGCTACCTTCGGGGTTTTTTCATGTCGATTTGCGCGCTGGCGCAGGGAGCTAAGATGCGGCATTCCTGTCACCTGATTCAAAACGGCTGGACCTTGATTGAGGCGATGATCAGCATGGGGCTGGGTTTGTTGTGCACACTCATGCTGATTGCTGGCTGGCAGTGGAACTACCGCGCTTTTATCCAGACCACTCAATTAAGTGAATTGCAACAAAGCGCTCAGTTTGTGTTGAGCTTTATGCAGCAGGAATTGGTCAATCAGAATTTTTGGGCTGGATTTGAACTGGCTGATTTACCACCTTCAACCTTGATGTCACCGGCCGCTGACTGCAAAGGGCCTTTTGATAGTGGCAGTTTCCCGAGTATTAAAAATAATTTTGTGGGTATCTACAGTGGTGTTGTTGGTGCAAGTGGCACTCCCGGTTGTTTGACATCGGCTACCAAAGGGTCTGATTTTCTGCAATTAAAACGACTTGCCGGAGCTCCGGCTCACCTATCCGAACTCAAAACCAACCGCGTTTATTTACAACAAGAGCAGCGGTCCGCCAACTTTGTTGCCGTGCATAGCCCGATGCTTTCTTCGGTTGCGACTTATTGGCCCTATGTGCATCAACTATGGTACGTCGTGCAGCAAAAACATGAAGGAAAAATTATCCCGGTCATGATGCGAAAACGCTTGGTGAGACAGCTATCAGGGCAATTGGTGATGGATACCAGCTCTGTCATCGATGGCGTAGAAATGCTGCATTTTGAACTTGGTGTTGACAGTAATTTTGACGGGCAAATGGATTATAGCAAACCGGCCGCGCAGATCCCTGAAGCAGTCTGGCGTGGCCAAACGGGTCAAATCATGCAGCTGCGCTACTTTGTGTTGTTACGTAGTATCACCGCTGATCTGACCTATACCAATGTGCAGCAATACCAATTGGGACAACGATTGTTTAAAGCTCCCGGCGATCATTACCGCAGGCTGTTGGTGTCAAGTGCTGTCACGTTTAACAACCTCTAACTCACAGGAGTGAGCAAATGAAATCAGATGGATTTGTATTGATCGTGTGCTTATGTTTTATCGCACTGGTTAGTTCGATGGCGCTCAGCGCGTTATTAATTGGCTTACTTAGTCAAAAAATTGGGATTGCCGGCCAAGTACAGTTGCAGCAGTTGACGTTGGCAAAAAGCCATCATCTGCAGCTGGTTAGCCAGCCAAAAGGGCAACTCGCGGCTGGCGATCTGACGTTATGTCCAGCTCAAGTTGCAGTATGGACACAACCTGTCACCCGCTGTCGTTGGCAGGCGCTGAGCAGTCAGCATGACCAATTAGCCGCGTGGAGCAGCTTGGTATTGACGACCGAATTACAACTACCGCAGGAGGCGTTATGAAATTAATCTTCGCGTTTCTTAAAAGCAGTTTCTTCCAGTATTGTTTAGTGACAGCTCTCTATTTTTGCTGTGCTGTCACTTTTGCTGGAGTGCCCGGAATGTCCGTGATAGCCGAGACTACGGTGCCTGGCTCAGGCTGGCATTTAAATCCAGCAGGCGATTATCAGCCGCTACCAGAAACTGAAGCAGCAAAGCTTGTTGTTGAACGACCTGGTTTTTGTGTAAATCCGAGGCCTGATGGTCGCCCCGTGCAATGGACTGACGCTGCCGGGAAAGCACAACAGTTACAATTGGGTAATGAAGCAGGTGTGCTGCGTTGGTGGTCAGAGTCGATGCCGCAGCGTTTCATTTGGTCCGACGGTGCATATCTCAGTGATGTATCCGACCAGATATCAGATCAGCTTGCAGTAATTACCCAGCCTTCATCTAAGCAAATGACCGTGGTGTGGCCAGAGAATCGCTCACAACGCTATTCAGCTGTTGATCTGAGCGACCCGTCGCAGCCGAAATCGTTATGGCGATGGCAAGCACCCATCACAGGCTCAGTGCAAACACCAGTCTCGTTACATCTTAAAACAACGACCGGGAGTACTTCTGCATTATTGATGGTTTCCGGAACAGGTGCTGTGCAACCGGCGTTGTGGATAGTTGAAGCGAGTTCAGGACATCTTATTGCAACGCAGTCATACCCGCGCGCGGCGAAAACTGTGGAATTGCCATTTGTATTGCAGGATATAGCCGCAGCGGCAGCAGTTCTGGATCGAAATGCTGATGGATATACGGATCGGATTTATCTGGTCGATCAACAAGGCCGTCTGGTACAGGTTGATATCAATGAGCAGTTACAATTTCAGAGTCGGGTAGTGGCTGATTTATCCGATTCTGCTGCAGAATTTTCGATGCAGCCGGTCGCTAGTCGGGCGTTGTTGCCCGATTATCAGCAGATGGCAGCGACCAATCAACCTGCCGCTGCAATGAGCCCAATGTCTAAGCCTGAAGATAGCGCTGATGCGGCTGGTACAGCTGGGCAGGCAGCAGATATCGTGATCCTCTATTCTAAAAAAGCAAAGCAAACGCAGTTGTGGGTACTGACAATCCCTGACTCACCGGCATTTACCATTCAACCTCATCATTTAACGGCGCGAGATTTACAAACAAACGATATCAACACTGTGCCTACTGCGAGTATCACTGCCGGCTGGTTCGGCACTCTACCTGAGGCGCCGGTGTCGCCGCCGCAAGTACTGGCAGGTGTTTTGTATGTGCCACTTGCCGCCAATGCCGAGTCCTGCGCCGGAGCCAGGCAAGCTACACAGCTATTTGCCAGGCATCTGTTTCAGGGCAGTGTTGTGTATTCAACTGAGCAACTTGCAGCTATCCCTGCGCCTTTTGGGGCGACAACCGCGGTGCAGCGCAGTTCCGGAGACATCGGCTTGCAAGATATGCAAAACGGTGTCTTGTTGCTGCCGCAGATCCAGAGTGTTCGCGCCGATTGTCTCTTTTGTACCGAGCCATTGCTGCAAAGTCATTTTCCAAAGTGGCAGCGGATGGCGATTTATCAGCACGAAACTGAGATTTACCGATGACAGTCGCTCAACATTTCCACAGAACGGCGCCCTTGGGTTTTGCCCTGATCGAAATCATGGTGGTGATTGCGATCATCGGTTTGTTATTGTCGGTAATAGTACCCGGTTATCAACAGCATGTGTTGAATAGTTACCGGCTTGAAGCAAGTACTGAATTGCGCCGGCTGGCGAATTTGCAACTATTGCTACTGGCAGAGCAAGCACGTTATACGGCGGATTTAACTGAGTTAGGGTACCCAACAGCCAGTTATCTTTTGGATTCGGGAAGATACACCATTTCAGCTGCATTAACTGCTGATGGGTATCAGCTGATCGCTGAAGCGTCGGGCCCGCAGCTCGCTGATGTAAACTGCATGACGTTCAAACTTGATCAATATGGTATTAAGGCCAGTTTGCCAGCAGCTGATTGCTGGCAGTGATCATCCGCGAGTCTTGAGTGTCATCCCCGGCTTCTATTGTAAGTCGGGGATGTTTTACTGCTGGCTCAACAATGGTGGTGCTGATGTTTTACCACCTCATTAGTTTTGGTCATGGCTCGAAGCTGCCGCTATCAGCGAATAGACATGTCTGCTTGGGTGTTGATGAGATGGTTGAGTTGATACAGAGTTAAGTCATTATTTCAAATATATATTTTCTACGGAGTCAAGGATTGCGAATCTTTTTTGTCATTGCTGTGTAGGAGCGTACAGTATTTTGTCATTGGGGACAGACTTAATCATTTCCACAAAGTGACGTCTCCAGATTCTTTGCTAATGTGGGCAAGGTGCTGCTACGAACTCACTTTGACTACGACCCGCTTGACTGACACTTAAAGTGTAATGCCAGTTATATTTTTTGGCGCAGTAGACAAAAGTACCGTTTTGTAATGCTTGCAGGCTGCCGTCTTGTCGAAACTGGAGATGTTCACGGTTGTA
>JAHJNE010000096.1 GCA_018820995.1 Gammaproteobacteria bacterium
CAAACGCAGCCAAGTTGCCGGCGAAGGTTATCCCGATATCGATCGTGGTTTGGCCGAAGTGTCGATGAATGCGGCGGACGATGGCCGCTTTCGCGCGCCTTCATTGCGTAATGTGGCACTGACAGCGCCTTACATGCATGATGGCAGTATTGCTACTTTGCCGGACGTGCTGCAATTTTATATGGCAGGCGGGCGCACCATTAGCCAAGGTCCCAACGCGGGTGATGGCCGCCGCCATCCGCAAAAAAGCGCCTTTATCAAAGGCATTGAATTAACGGCTGCAGAACAAACCGAACTATTGGCCTTTTTACAAAGCCTGACCGATCCGACTTTTGTGCAAAATCCGGCGCATGGCGATCCCTGGCAGTGACCACAATGCGCAAAGGCGGCGTCCGGTGCCGGAAGCCGCTTGGCAGAATGCTATTGCAGATTTTCCAGCACCTGATACGCCAACTTCACCCGCAGACTATTCGGGTATCGCTTATTGGCAAGTAAAACAATGCCGACCTGACGTGACGGAATAAACGCGGCATAAGCACCAAAACCGCCGGTCGCTCCGGTTTTATGCACCCAACTGTTTTGCTGTAACGCTGTGGCCGGGTAAATGAAGGTGGCGGCACTGCCCTGAACAAAAGCGGGATCAGTCGCTGCGGTCAGAGCTGACAACGATACGGGGTAATCAAGCATTTCCCAGCCGAGCCCCTGATACATCTGGCCAGATTTTGCATAATGTTGCTGCGCACGCACAATGCCAGCTTGCAGCACCGGTGATGTGACCAGGGCTGGCTGCATATTCGCTTGCAGCCAGCTCGCGAGATCTCGCACGCTGGCTTTGACGCCACCGGCTTCATCCAGCAAGACACCGCTACCAATGTGTACCGCTTTGCCTTCGTTATAACCCCAGGCATAGTGCGCTTCTGCACTTTTTGGTACTTGCAAAAAAGTCTGTCTAAGCTGCAACGGCACGCTTAACTGCTGCGAAAAGGCCTCTGCATAAGTGTTGCCGCCAGCTGCGACCGCCAGATGGGCAAACAAGCCAATGCTGCTATTGGCATAGACCCGCTGTGTCCCGGCCGGGAATTGTGGTTGCCACTGTTGGTAATAGGCTAGCAAACTGGTTTTGTCAGTCACGCTATCCGGCATAAACAACGGCAGGCCACCCGCAGTATAAGTGGCGAGATGCTGCATATTAATCTGTTGCCACGGTTTTGCTGTCAATTGTGGCCAGTGTTTAGATACCGGATCCGTCAGGCTGATTTCGCCACGCTCCAGCGCCATGGCGCCAATCACACCGGCAAAAGTTTTGCTAATTGACCCCAGTTCAAAGATGGTGTCGGGCGTGACCAGCCGATTTGCCGCGACATCGGCCTGACCAAAACTGTAATAAAAGGTTTTACCCTGCCACAGTACTGCGACTGCCATGCCTGGTATTTGTTGTGCTGCCATCAGCGCACCAACTTGCTGACTGACCACTTTTTTTAAGGCTGCTTCATTAGGAATTGGGTCCGTGGATTGCGCTAACGCAGCGCCGCTCAGGGCTATAGCAAGTATTGATATGAGCGCGCAAGGTGCAACTTTGCGGTAATAAGTGTGCATAAAAGTTCCTTTGCAAAATAAGTTAGGGGTTGTTGGTCGCCGGGCCCGGACTGTAGATATGGTGCTCTGATTGACTTCGGCGGACAAACGGTTAATTTAGGCATCAGCTGTTAGTAAAACTTACAGGAAGCGCATGACCCGTCGTTATATTCCGCTTAAATCACTACGCGCCTTTGAAGCCGCCGCGCGCCACTTAAGTTTTACACAAGCGGCGATTGAGCTGAATGTGACACACTCTGCGGTGAGTCAGCAGGTGAAATTGCTGGAAGAACAGTTGAACAGCCCACTATTTTTGCGGGTGCCACGCGGCTTGATGTTGACGCCTGCAGGCGAACATTTACTGCCGGTATTAAATGACTCTTTTGACCGTATTGCACAACTGGTAGATTATTTTGCTGATCGCAAAGTCCGCGAAAAAGTAAAAATCGGTGTGATTGGCACCTTTGCCATCGGCTTCTTACTGCCGCGTTTAGCCGATTTTTACCAAAAACACCCGCATATCGAGCTGCAAATTTCAACGAACAACAACAGGGTCGACGTGGCAGCAGAAGGGTTGGATTACGCGATACGTTTTGGCAGCGGCGCCTGGCATGGCACTGCGGCACAGTATCTGTGCGATAGCCCACTCACGCCACTGTGCACGCCGCACATCGCCCGGCAACTACAACAACCGGCCGACTTGCTGAATTTTACGTTACTACGATCGTACCGTCGTGATGAATGGAATGCCTGGCTGCAAAACGCTTGCGGCCCACAACTTCCCCCGACGCACCCGGTGATAGTGTTCGATTCCAGCGTGACCATGCTCGAAGCGGCGCAATCGGGCATCGGTATTGCGATTGCACCGGCGCGGATGTTCAGCCATTTACTCAGCACCAACCGCATCAACCGGCCTTTTAGTAGCGAAATCAGCTTCGGCAGCTACTGGTTGACACACTTACAGTCGCGTGAGGAAACCGGCGCCATGCGTGAATTTTCCCAGTGGCTGACTGCAGAACTCTTTGCCGATGATCAAACACTTCATCGCTGACAAACTGATTTACTTCCATTTATTTGAGTTGGCACCTTGCTATTAACCGGCAAAATGGCTGTGTATTATTTAAACACGGCAGACTATAAAAAAAGCAAGAAGGGAACGCATTTTGGCAACTTCAACCTTGGCAGAGGATCACTACA
>JAHJNE010000097.1 GCA_018820995.1 Gammaproteobacteria bacterium
CAATGGTAAGTGTGACACGTCTGAGCGTGTGTTCCAGCAAGTTCCTCGCGGTACTGCAGGTCGTACGCCTTGGAACTTCAGTGTTGATTTGTCAGCACGGTATGACTTCGAAATTTCAGGTGTTGATTTAGGCGTAAGCGTTAATGTCTTTAACATCCTGAATATTCAAGAATCAACGTCATCAAATGAACACTACGAAGCCCGCCGTTCAGCAGGTACCTTTAACCCTTGGTACGGTGCAGACTACACGTGGCAGACGCCACGTTATGTTCGCTTTGGTATCGATGGTCGTTTCTGATTTTTTGACATGATCTAAACAAAAAACCGGCTGTGGCCGGTTTTTTGTTTTTAGCGAGGGTTAATGTTTCATAAAATTACTGGCTATGTGACAAAGCGTTTCTTTGTGCTAGGCCACTTCAACCTGCTTATTTCTCTGGTCTTTATGACTATTCTATACCACGCAGTAAAGCGTTAATCCCCACTTTCGCGCGGGTTTGCGCATCCACTTTTTTCACGATAATTGCTGCATAAAGGCTGTGTGAACCATCTTTGCTCGGGATAGAACCAGGTACGACCACAGCGCCAGCAGGCACCCGACCATAAGTGACTTCGCCGGTTTCACGGTCGTAAATACGGGTCGATTGGCTGATATAGACGCCCATCGACAGTACCGCGCCTTCTTCAATAATAACGCCTTCAACAACTTCTGAACGCGCACCGATAAAGCAGTTATCTTCAATAATGGTCGGGTTTGCTTGCAAGGGTTCTAACACGCCACCAATACCAACACCGCCGGACAAATGCACGTTTTTACCAATCTGCGCACAAGAGCCAACAGTGGCCCAAGTATCGACCATGGTACCTTCATCGACAAAAGCGCCAATGTTGACATAACTTGGCATCAACACCACATTTTTACCAATAAAACTACCTTTGCGAACCGCGGCAGGAGGCACCACTCGCATGCCTTCAGCCACAAAACGCTCGTGCGTATAGTCAGCAAATTTCATTGGAACTTTATCAAAAAAACGGTTTTCTGCGCCGTCCATCACCTGATTGTCATTGATGCGAAAAGACAGCAAAACGGCCTTTTTTAACCATTGATGCGTAACCCATTCGCCGGCGATTTTTTCTGCGACCCGAGCTTGACCGCCATCCAGTAAGGCAATTGCAGCTTCCACTGCCGCTTTGACGTCTGCGCCAACTGTTGCAGGGGTAATATTCATGCGGTTTTCAAACGCGCCTTCAATAATGCTTTTTAAATCAGCCATGGTAGTGCTCTAGCCCTCTGTTGCATGGGTAAGTTGTTCCACCAGTACCCGGCGCAACTGACTTTGCTCGTCAGCAGTTAGCGCTTCGTCCTGGCGGGTGGAAATCATAAAAAAGTCTTCTGCCCGCTCGCCGATAGTGGTGATTTTGGCGGCGTGAATATTAATCTCGCAGGTGGCAAATACCTGACCAAGATCAGCCAATAACCCTGGTGTATCCAATGCTGCTAGTTCCAGCATGGTGCGATGTTTGCTTTTCCCGGGTAAAAACACCACTTTGGGCGGTACATGAAATGCGCGCAATTGATTGTTAATTCTGGCTTTTTTTCGCTCCGCTGTCGGCGGGTTTGTGATATAGGTTTCCAGCGCTTTTTTGATGCTGCTAATACGGGAAATAGAAGTCACTGCCGCGCTATTTTGTTCGAGCACCACAAAGGTATCCATGGCAAACCCGTCTTTATTGGTCATGATCTGTGCATCAAAAATACTGACTTTTTTGCTTTCAAGCGCCGCGACCATTCGCGCAAATAGGTTGGGTTGGTCGGCCGTATAAACGAAAATTTGCGTACCACCACGCATGGCCGTTGGGCTGATGAGCACCAATGGTTTACTGAAGTCGTTGTGCTGCAGCAAATTTTCTGTATGCCAAGCGATTAAACGAGGATTGTAGCGTGCGAAATAATCGGCTTTAAATTTATTCCATAGCGGATTGACCTGTGTTTCGTTAAAACCTTTTTCAGCGAGTAGCCGAAGCGCTTCGGTTTGATGCTCGCGAATTTGATCGCGTAAGTCCATCGGCTTTTCCAAACCACGCCTAAAGGCCTTTTGTGTGCCTAAATAAAGCTCACGCAACAACGAGCCTTTCCAATCGTTCCAAAGGTTGTCGTTAGTCGCGCGAATATCGGCCAAGGTTAAACAATACAGGTAGTTTAAGCGCGTTTCGTCACGGACTTTTTCGGCAAATTCGGCAATGACTGCAGGGTCGTGAATATCGCGGCGCTGCGCTGTAACGGACATCAGCAAATGTTGTTCTACCAGCCAGACAATGAGTTTGGTGTCAAATTCACTCAGTTTGTGCAACTTGCCAAACTCGCGTGCATCCATGCCGCCCAGATCAGAATGATCGCCGCCACGGCCTTTGGCGATATCGTGAAAAATACCGCCTAAGTACAACAGTTCTGGCTTTTCTAAACGGTTGACGATGTCGGTACAAAGCGGAAATTCGTTGGCAAATTCCGGTTCACTGTAACGGTGCAGATTTTTCAGCACACGGTGTGTGTGTTCGTCAACGGTATAAGCATGAAATAAGTCAAACTGCATCTGGCCAACAATGTTGCGCCATTGCGGTAAATACGCCGCCAAAATGCCATGACGGTGCATCATGGTAATCGCTCGGTCCATCCCTTGTGGGTGGCGGATAATTGCCATAAACAATTGTCTGCAGGCTTGATAATCTTGTAAATCGCCCATCAAGCGGCGGCGAACCTGGCGCAAAAGGCGAATAGTCTCTGAGTGAATGCCATGAATTTGTGGATGGTTTGCAATATGCCAGAACAGCCGCAGTATATTTTCACGGCGGGCAAACACAGCTTTGTCCGTCGCGTGAATTAAATGTCCCTGAACTTCAAAAAAATCATCCAGTGGCTGAGTTTTATACTTGCTATGGCTTTTTAAAATATTGCCTTCAAAATGCTGCAACAGCATTTCGTTGAGTTCACTGACCCTTTGCACCGTGCGGAAAAAACGTTTCATCATCCGTTCGACGGACGCTTTGCCATCGTCACCAAAACCAAGCCGGTTCGCGACTGCGGGTTGATAGTCAAACAAGATGCGATTTTCATTGCGTCCCGCTTCAATATGCAGCGCGAAACGCATTTGCCAGAGGTAAGCCTCACATTCCATCAGTTCCTGATATTCATCTTCAGTCAGATACTGATAAGCCACCAGCTCGCGCATGGTTCGGGTTTGGAAATGTTTTTTTGCCACCCAGCCGATGGTCTGAATATCGCGTAGGCCACCTGGGTTGGCTTTTAAATTGGGTTCAAGATTATACGCCGTGCCGTGGTATTGGGCATGGCGACCTTGTTGTTCGTGACGCTTGGCTTGGAAAAAGTCCTTACTCGGCCAGAAGTTATCTTTACTGACTTCGACTTGTAAGCTATCAAACATCAGCTGATTTCCAGCTAGATAGCGCATTTCCATCAGATTGGTCGCAATGGTAATGTCATCTTTGCCAAGTGCGACTGATTCTTTGATGGTGCGAACGCTGTGACCCACTTCTAGTCGTAAATCCCAGAGCAAAGTTACAAAATGCGCAATTTGTTCTTGCAGCGCCGGGTTTAAGCGGGCTTCGGTTAAGATCAATAAATCGATATCGGAGTAGGGGTGAAGTTCACCGCGGCCATAACCGCCAACGGCAATAAGGGTTAGCTGTTTTTGTTTGTTCAGATCAAAGTGTTGCCATAATGACTGCAACACTTCATCCATAAAACGTGCCCGGGCTTTCACCAGACTGTTAACCGTTTGGGTTTGGGCGCTGACTTTTAGCCACTCCAAAAAGTCAGCAAAATGTTTTTTGTAACTATCGAGGGTAAAATGGCTTGGAATAGTCTTGTCAAATGCAAGCGCGGTGGTCATGAAAAATACCCTAAGTCGGTTACTTTTATGGTCTTAACCGCCCGCGCTTTAAAAATTACTTTTAAAATCAGTCGGCGGTTAGAACGCGTTCGATAGTGTCGTCCTGACGCAACGTCAGAATTTCACAGCCGGTATCAGTGACCACAATGGTGTGTTCGAACTGAGCGGATAAACTACGATCTTTCGTGACAACCGTCCAGCCGTCTTTTAACAATTTGCTATGACGATCGCCAGCATTGACCATCGGCTCAATGGTCAAACACATACCAGTTTTTAAAATTTCACCGGTACCAGGTCTGCCGTAATGCAATACCTGCGGATCTTCATGGAACACTTCACCAATGCCATGACCACAATATTCGCGAACGATAGAGTAATTATGTTGCTCGGCATGGACCTGAATTACATGGCCAATGTCGCCTAAACGGCAGCCATTTTTGACTTTTTTCAAGCCTAAATATAAAGCTTCCTGTGTCACCCGAATTAATCGTTCGGCCAGAATACTTGGTTTGCCAACGACAAACATTTTCGAGGTGTCGCCGTGAAAACCATCTTTAATCACAGTGATGTCAATATTGACGATATCGCCGTCTTTTAGCGTTTTGTCATCAGCCGGAATACCGTGACAGATGACATGATTGACGGAGGTACAAATTGATTTTGGAAACCCATGATAATTTAGCGGGGCAGGGATTGCCTGTTGCACATTGACAATATAGTCATGACAAATGCGATCCAGTTCACCGGTGCTGACGCCCGATTTGACATGAGGCTCAATCATTTCAAGCACTTCGGCTGCCAAACGTCCTGCGACGCGCATTTTTTCGATCTGTTCCGGAGTCTTAATGTTTGCGGCCATGCCATCTCTCTCTGCTGTAAAACTACACAACGGATTGTGTTTCAAGGGTGTCTATGGTATAAAGCGCGCCGCAATTTGGCAAATAGCTTGTGGCTTTTTTCACGAAATACTACAAATTACTTTGCCAGCTTGGCGAACCAAACTTAATTAAATAACACACATACACCGTCACATAAGCCGGGGTGCCAGTGAAAACTGGTCGGATTTATGGGGTGTATGGAGGCCTAACCCCCACTCAAAGGAAATACTCTGATGGCAAAAGTTTCAATGCGCGATATGCTCCAGGCGGGCGTACATTTTGGTCACCAAACCCGTTACTGGAACCCAAAAATGAAGCCTTTCATTTTCGGCGCCCGTAACCGCGTTCATATCATCAACCTGGAAAAAACTGTTCCTATGATGAATGACGCTCTGACTTTCATCCAGTCAGTGGCTGCCAAAAAAGGCAAAATCCTGTTTGTTGGTACTAAGCGCGCTGCTTCAGAAGCAATCAAAGAAGCTGCTCAGCAATCTGATCAGTACTTCGTAAACCACCGTTGGTTAGGTGGCATGCTGACTAACTGGAAAACAGTTCGTCAGTCTATCAAGCGTCTGAAAGACCTGGAATCACAAAGCCAGGACGGTACTTTTGACAAGCTGACCAAAAAAGAAGCTTTAGATCGTACTCGCGAGATGGAAAAGCTGGACAAGAGTTTAGGTGGTATCAAGGACATGGGCGGCCTGCCTGATGTTCTGTTCGTGATCGACGCTGACCATGAACACATCGCTATCAAAGAAGCCAACAACCTGGGTATTCCAGTAGTTTCTATCGTTGATACAAACTCTGATCCAGAAGGTGTTGACTTTGTCGTTCCAGGCAACGACGACGCTATCCGCGCTATCCAGTTATACCTGGCTGCCGTGAATCAAGCGATCGTTGAAGGACGTGACAAAAACATCGAAGTTCAGGCTGAAGCCGACAACTTCGTTGCTGCTGAGTAATTTGGCAGTGTCAGGTGTTTCTGTCATCTGAAGCACGACTATACCCGATATCATTGAATATGCGGGTAGGCGGCAACAGAACGCATCCACATAAGCATAAATATCTATGCGATTGCGGTAAGTGAAGGCAGCCAACACCCCCGCATTTTCAAGGATGCGGGTATAACACGTTTAATTTGAACAGGGGCCGCGGCCCCTGTTTGTCTAACCTGATTGAATGCGAGGAATTCCCATGGCTGTTACTGCCGGTATGGTAAAAGAATTACGCGAGCGCACTGGCGCTGGCATGATGGATTGCAAAAAAGCTTTAGAAGAAACCAATGGTGACATCGAAGGCGCAATCGAATTAATGCGTAAAAACGGTCAAGCCAAAGCTGCTAAGAAAGCTGGCCGGATCGCTGCAGAAGGTACTGTTGTTACTCGTGTTGGCAATGGCTACGCTGTTGCAATCGAATTTAACTGTGAAACAGATTTCGTTGGTCGCGACGTCAGCTTCCTGGCTTTCGCAAACTCAGTAGCAGACCTGGCCCATGCCAACAAACTGTTCACTGTAGAAGAAATCAGCGCTGCCTCTTTAGGTGACACCACAGTAGAAGAAGCACGTGCTGCTTTAGTTACAAAAATTGGTGAAAACATCAACGTACGTCGTATTGCTTTAGCTCAGGGCGATGTCATCGGTCAATACACTCACTCAGGCCGTATCGGCGTGTTGACGGTATTAGAAGGCGGCAACGAAGATGTAGCGAAAGATGTTGCGATGCACGTTGCTGCAAACAACCCATCTTTCCTGACTCCAGACGCAGTTCCGGCTGAAGTTGTGGCAAAAGAGCAGGAAATCCAGGTTGAAATCGCTATCAACAGCGGCAAAACGAAAGAAATCGCTGAAAAAATGGTTGCTGGTCGTATGACTAAGTTTACCGGCGAAGTTTCTTTGACTGGCCAAATGTTCGTGAAAGATCCAAGCATCACTGTTGGTGAATTCCTGAAGCAAAAAGGTGCAAAAGCCGTTAACTTCATTCGTTTAGAAGTTGGTGAAGGCATCGAGAAGCAGGAAACTGACTTCGCTGCTGAAGTCGCTGCGCAAATCGCCGCTGCGAAAAAGTAATGCAAGCTTTAGCATTGCGCTAAAACCCGCTAAAATAACCGCGACCCGGCCACGCCCGTCGCGGTTTTTTTTAAGTTGAGGGTGCAATAGTATCCGGCGTCTGCCGCTGGCTCTTCGGATTCGGAAAGCTGATACTTACAACGTGACGACACTAGAGTATGCACTGTGGTTGGAGACAATCCCAGTGATGTTGCAGCGCGGACTGCAAAGGTTGCAGCCGATTCCCGGCTGAACGGCACGCAAGGAAACCGCAATAATGTTTACAGATGAAACTTCAATCCGGCCTGATGGGGATCTCATGAGCACAAGTCCAAAACCAACCTACAGAAGAATTTTATTAAAATTAAGCGGCGAAGCCCTGATGGGCGACGAAGGTTTTGGGATCGATCCCAAAGTACTGGACCGGATGGCGCAAGAAATTAAAGAGTTGGTCGAGCTTGGTGTTCAGGTTGGGATCGTGATTGGCGGTGGTAATATTTTCCGCGGTGAAGGTTTAGCCAAAGCCGGTATGAATCGGGTTGTCGGCGACCATATGGGAATGCTGGCAACGGTCATGAATGGCTTAGCAATGCGTGACGCGCTGCACCGGGCATTTGTGAACGCCCGTTTAATGAGCGCGTTTCCACTGAATGGTGTTTGTGACAACTACAGTTGGGCTGAAGCTATCAGTTTATTAAAGTCTGGTCGGGTTGTGATTTTCTCTGCCGGTACCGGTAACCCATTTTTCACAACAGATTCAGCAGCCTGCTTACGTGGTATCGAAATTGAAGCCGACTGCGTTTTAAAAGCAACTAAAGTTGATGGTGTCTATTCTGCGGATCCGGTGAAAGATCCAAATGCTACTTTGTATAGTCAGCTTACTTATAACGAAGTGCTCGACAAAGAGCTCAAAGTGATGGATTTAGCCGCTTTTACTCTAGCTCGAGACCACAATATGCAAATCCGGGTGTTTAATATGAACAAACCAGGTGCATTAAAGCGGGTGATTATGGGTGAGACTGAAGGCACAGTGATCGACCACGCCGAAAATTTGCAGTAGACTAGCGTCCAGCGTTAACCAGTAAAGCCAGTATCTGGCTTGAGCGAATAACTCAAAGGAAACAATCAGGTGATTAACGATATTCTCTTAGACAGCAAAACCCGGATGGAAAAAAGCGTTGATGCGCTGAAAAACCAACTCACGAAAATTCGTACCGGCCGCGCGCATCCAAGTCTGCTCGACAGCATTCAAGTTTCTTATTATGGCTCAGACACACCATTGCGTCAGGTAGCCAACGTGTCCGCAGAAGATTCACGCACCCTGATGATCACCGTGTTTGACCGGTCGATGATCCAGGCCGTAGAAAAAGCCATTATGCAATCTGATTTGGGTTTAAACCCAATCGGCGCTGGCACCAGCATCCGTGTGCCATTACCTGCACTGACCGAAGAACGTCGTAAAGATTTGGTCAAAGTGGTGCGTGGTGAAGCTGAAGGCGCTCGGGTTGCCGTCCGTAACATTCGACGTGACGCGAATGCGGATTTAAAAGCGCTGCAAAAAGACAAAGAAATCAGTGAAGATGACGAGCGTCGTGCTTCTGACGAAATTCAGAAAATTACTGATGCTTGGATCAAAAAAGTTGATGAAGTTTTAGCAGACAAAGAAAAAGAATTAATGGCGGTTTAACCCTCCATTCGATTGCTTTGTATACAAAGCGCCGTGCAGCTCACTTCGCGGCGCTTTTTTGTTCGGATAAATGCTGTAGGTTCAAACCTGTAGCCGCTGCAGGCAGGCACTGATGACAGAAGAGACACAAGCGTTTAATGACGCTTTGCCGCAACATGTCGGAATTATTATGGATGGTAACGGCCGCTGGGCCGAACGCCAGGGTAAACCTCGGGTGTGGGGTCACAAAAAAGGCGTGGATGCAGTGCGCCGTGCAGTCAGCTTTTGCCGCAAGCTCGGCATTCCCTCCTTAACTTTATTCGCCTTCAGCAGTGAAAACTGGCGCCGACCAGAAGACGAAGTTTCCAGTTTGATGCAGCTGTTTTTATTTGTACTGGAAAAAGAGGTGAAAGCACTCCACAAAAATCAGGTGCGGTTGAATATTATTGGTGATTTGTCCCGTTTCAGTGATAAGTTGCAGCGCAATATCGAAAAGGCGCAACAACTGACGGCGAACAATACCGGCTTGACGTTAAATGTTGCAGCCAATTATGGTGGGCGCTGGGATATCGTCAATGCAACGCAGCAATTAGCAGCGCAAGTGGCGGCAGGGCAGTTGGCAGCGACTGATATTACCGAAGAAATGCTGGCGCAGCATATTCAAATGAAAGAGCAACCAGAGTTGGATTTAATGATCCGCACTGGCGGCGATATTCGGATAAGTAACTTTTTATTGTGGCAAGCAGCTTACGCCGAACTTTGCTTTATTGACACTTTATGGCCGGATTTTGACGACCAGGTGTTTGCCGATGCGATCGCAAGTTTTGTCCGCCGTGAGCGCCGTTTTGGCTGCACAGGTGAACAAATTCGCGCCTTGGCTGCGGGCCTCACAGAAGGATAATAAGATTGTTTAAACAACGTCTGCTCACGGCATTAGTACTGGCGCCATTGGCGCTTGGTGCCGTGTTTTATTTGCCGCCAATCGGCTTCGCAATTTTTCTTGGTTGTGCATTTGTAATCGCAGCCTGGGAATGGGCCAGTTTTTGTAGCTGGCAGACCCTGCCACAACGTCTTAGCTTTAGCATTGGTTCTGCAGTGTGGTTTTTCTTGTGTTATTCAGCGTTGCCACAACAACTCGCTTGGCCGATCTATACCAAACCAGTGGCGGAGTTTTCATTGTGGTTAGGTGTAGGTTGGTGGTTGCTGGCCGTGCTGTTGGTGCTTAGTTTTAGTAAAACAAAAAACTTATGGCAACAAAATAAATTATTAAAAGCATTGATGGGGTGGCTGACGCTGGTCCCCAGCTTTGCCGCGTTATTGTTACTTCGCAATGTGAACTATGAACAATCTTCATTTACCGGTGCCTGGCTGATTTGTATGTTATTAGGACTGGTTTGGGCCGCCGACATTGGCGGTTATGTCATTGGTAAACCTTTTGGCAAACATAAATTGTTGCCTCAGGTGAGTCCGGGCAAAACGCTGGAAGGCATGGTTGGTGGTCTTGGGTTCGTGATGCTGTTGCTAACAGCGATCGCAGCTTATCTGCAATGGCCAGACGGCATTGCACTGTGGTATCTGGCAGCTTTGCTGCTGACGGTGCTGTCGGTATTTGGCGATCTCTCGGAAAGTATGTTCAAACGGGTGGCAGGCCTTAAAGATAGTGGCAGTATTTTCCCAGGACACGGCGGCATTATGGATCGCATCGATAGTTTGACCGCAACAGCGCCATTGTTTGCGATATTTGTTGCTATGTTTGGTGGTTTTTAATGCCCCGTCAGGTTGTCATTTTAGGCTCTACTGGCTCGATTGGTTGTAGCACTCTGGATGTGATTGCACAGCATCCGGAGCGGTTTAGCGTACTGGCATTAACTGCCGGGCGTCAGGTTAAAAAACTACTCCAGCAATGTTTGCAATTTTCCCCTCGATTTGCCGCGTTACTTGAACAATCCGATGCGAGTTGGCTGCGCGAACAACTGGCTATTGCTGGTTGTAAAACCGAAGTGCTGGTTGGCGCAGATGCCTTTGAAGCGCTTGCTGCGCACAGCGATGCCGATATTGTGATGGCGGCAATAGTAGGCGCTGCTGGATTATTGCCAACCCTCGCTGCCGTAAAGCAAGGCAAAACCGTATTGCTTGCTAACAAAGAAGCACTGGTCATGAGCGGTGAGTTATTTATCGATGCCGTGAAACAACATCAAGCCATCTTGTTGCCTATCGACAGTGAACACAATGCCATTTTCCAGTGTCTGCCGGCTGCTCTTCAAGCACATAGTTACCAAGGTGCTTTGCCGGAAGCTGGGATATCTAAAATCCTGCTCACGGGCAGTGGTGGGCCGTTCCGGCAAACTGACCTCGCATTATTTGACCACATTACGCCCGAGCAGGCGGTTGCGCATCCGAATTGGAACATGGGGCGGAAAATTTCCGTCGATAGCGCCACCATGATGAACAAAGGTCTGGAGTTCATCGAGGCACGGTGGCTGTTTAATTGTCAGCCGCACGATATTGAGGTTGTGTTGCATCCGCAAAGCATTATTCACTCGATGGTGCAATATAGTGATGGTTCGGTGCTAGCGCAGCTTGGGAACCCTGACATGCGCACGCCTATTGCCCATGCACTAGCGTTTCCAGAGCGGATAGCAACGAACGTTAAGCCATTGGATTTTTTTAGTTTAGGCAGTTTTACGTTCGAGCGACCTGATCCGGCCCGCTACCCTTGTCTAGGACTTGCGATTGACGCTTGTCGGCATGGCCAAGGTGCAACGACTGCACTGAATGCCGCCAATGAAGTGGCGGTTGAAGCTTTTTTGCAAGGGCAAATTTCTTTTGTCGCAATCGCCAAATTAAACGCAGAATGCCTGGCCCGTTTTGCCAGTCATCAAGCTATCCAATTGCCAGACATTTTAGCGCTAGATGCTGAAAGCAGGGCATTTGCCCTACAAAAACTGAGGAATTTCGCCCAATGAGCGCCTTAATCTGGAACCTGCTGTCGTTTGTGGTGGCCTTGGGATTGTTAGTCACCGTCCATGAATTTGGACATTTTTGGGTGGCGCGTAAAAATGGCATTTTGGTGAAAAAGTTTTCCATTGGATTTGGTAAAACACTGTTTAGTTGGCGTGACCGTCAAGGGACCGAATTTATCATCGCAGCCATCCCACTGGGTGGCTATGTCAGGATGTTGGACGAGCGGATTGACCCGGTATTACCGCAATTTTCTGATTTGGCCTTCAACAATAAAACGGTACTACAGCGGATGGCAGTCATTGCTGCAGGGCCTATTGCGAACTTTATTTTTGCCATTGCGGTGCTGGCGCTGATGTACCTCATTGGCGTACCGACAATAAAGCCGGTGGTGGCAGACATTACACCGAATTCGATTGCTGCAGCGGCACAACTGCCAAATCAGCAAAAAATTGTCGCCGTCAATGGTGAAACCGTTCGTGACTGGCAGGCCATCAGTTTAATGCTGGTCGGGCAAATCGGCCGTGATAACGTCACATTCACCATGCAAGATCTACAAACGGATGCTGAAACTGATTATCAGCTGGATTTACGTGATTGGCAGTTTAATCCCGACAAAGACTCGATTTTTAGTAGTTTGGGGCTAGTTCCGAAACGAGCTATCGCATTATTAGAAGTCGCTAGCCTGGAAAAAGGCTCTGCTGGCGAACTTTCTGGCTTGCAAAATGGCGATAAATTTATTGCCGCAGCCGGTGTCAGTTTGCAGCGCTGGGAGCAGCTAGTGCAAATCATTCAGAACAACCCAGGTAAAGCTGTACCTATGCTGATTGAGCGGCAGGGCTCTGAGTTACGAATTGATGTCACGCCGCAAAGTCGCGCCTTGGCCGACGGCTTTCATCAAGGTTACCTTGGCGTGTCTCCAAAGGTGCAACCGCTTGAAGAATCAATGTTTTTTGAGCAAAGATACGGGCCGTTGGATGCCGTTTGGCAAGGCACAATTCGCACATGGCAATTGGTTCGTTTGAGCTTTTCAATGGTCGAAAAACTGTTGTTTGGTGACGTCTCTGTGAAGCATTTAAGTGGGCCTATTTCGATTGCTCAAGGTGCTGGAAATAGTGCAGATTTGGGGCTGATCGCCTTTTTATCCTTCCTGGCACTGATAAGTGTCAACCTCGGAGTGGTAAATTTACTGCCGTTGCCTATTTTGGATGGCGGCCATTTAATGTATCTTGTGGTGGAACTTCTCACCGGCAGGCCGGTCTCTGAGAAAGCGCAGGAGACAGGTTTTAAAATTGGAGCCTTCGTTCTGCTGATGTTAATGGGAATTGCGCTGCTCAACGATATTTCTCGTTTGTAATAAACTAATCATAAGTAGTCCAAAATAATGACAATTAAACGATTAGTAGCTGCGATGTTGTTGGCCTCTGCCAGCAACTCGGTGCTCGCTGAACAATCATTTACGGTAAAAGACATTCAGGTAGAAGGCTTGCAACGCGTTGCATTAGGCGCAGCCCTGAATAATCTGCCGTTTAATATCGGGGATACAGTGTCAGAGTACACTCTGTCCAAAGGTATCAAATCTTTATACGCCGCTGGCCATTTTGATGAAATCGCGGTGTATCGCGACGGTAGCACTGTCACCTTTAGGGTGAAAGAACGGCCAACGATCAATGCCATTGAGTTTGATGGCAACAAAGACATCAAAGAAGAACAGCTGAACGAAAGTCTGACAAACCAGAAAATCATCATTGGCGAACAGTTAGATAAAACCATCATTCGTGAGATTGAAAACGGTTTAACCGAGTTCTATCACGGTGTTGGTAAATATAATGCCAAAGTTCAGATTAAGCTGACTTATCTGCCACGTAATCGGGTTAACTTAAAGCTCGAGTTTGTTGAAGGTGATGCGGCTTCTGTCCGTCAAATCAACATCGTCGGTAATAAGTTATTCAGCGATGAAGAAATTCTAAAAAATACTGAATCTCTGGTCGATTTACCGTGGTGGCGTTTTATGGCATCAGACCGGTATCAAAAAGACACCTTAAAAGGCGATTTGGAAAAGATCCGCAGCTATTATCTGGACCGCGGTTATTTGCGTTTTGATATCGAAGCCAATACGGTCGCCGTGAGCCCTGATAAGACTTCAGTTTATGTAACGTTGCAAGTCAAAGAAGGCGAGCAATATACAATCACTGGTGTTGATTTTGTCGGTGACCTGATTGGCCAGGATGAATTTATCAAAGCCATGTTGCCATTAAAATCCGGTCAGCTTTATAACGGCGCTTTAGTCACTTACACCGAAGAAAGTATTGCCAAATTTTTGGCGAGTTTTGGTTATGCCAATTCTAAAGTTCGGACCAGTACCAACATCAACGATGATACCAAAGAGGTTTCGCTGACGCTGTCTGTTGATCCGGGTAAGCGGGTCTACGTGAACCGTATTTTAATCGCCGGCAATGCAGCGACAAAAGACGAAGTTATCCGACGCGAAATTCGTCAAATGGAAGGCGCCTGGTTATCGAATGACAGCTTAGAAAATTCAAAGCTGTGGGTTCAGCGTTTGCCTTATATTGAGAAAGTTGAATTTGAAACCAAAGCTGTCCCTGGAGTTGAAGATAAAGTTGATGTCAACTTCAAAATTAAAGAACGTTCATCAGGCAGTTTTAATGCAGGTGTTTCATTCGGTAGTTATCAGGGGTTAGCCTTCCAATTTGGGGTTGAACAACAAAGCTTCCTGGGTTCTGGTAACTCAGCTGGTATTAGTCTGAATACCAATAAATATCAAAAGTCGATTAACCTGTCTTATACCGACTCCTACTTCACTCTTGATGGTGTAAGCCTCGGTGGCAGCATATTTTATAGCGACTTCGATGGTAGCAAAGCGGGTTCCGAAGCTTATAACCAGACCAGTTATGGCACTGGGGTGAATTTTGGCTACCCAATTACTGAATACAGCCGTTTGAATTTTGGCTCTTCAGTCACGTTCAGCGAAATTGCTTATATTCAGGAATTTGATCAGTTACGTCATTTCCGCTCGGTGTTAGTTGATCCGAGTCGCCCGGATAAAGCTTACAAGTTCACCAACTACGACCTCTCAGTCGGCTGGGTTCGCAGTACGTTAAACCGTGGTACTTTCCCAACGAACGGCTTGCGCGTATCTGTGTCTGGTAAAATCACCACGCCAAATTCGGATTTAACCTACTTTAAAACCAATTTTGAAGCAGCGAATTATATTGCTCTCAGTAACGATCATAGCTGGTCATTCCTGAGCAAATTGGAGCTTGGTTATGGTAATGGCTATGGTTCTAACAATGGTTATGATCATACATTGCCATTTAGCGATAATTTCTATGCCGGCGGCCAGAATTTCCGTGGCTTTGAGAACCGGGTCATCGGCCCTCGCGCAATTTACCGCTATGTCAATCAAGTACCTGGATTACCAGATCCATTTGGCACAGGCTCTCCGTCATCGAGTATTCCAGCTTCACCGGAATTTGATAGCTATAGCATTTCGCAACGGTCTTTTGGTGGTAACGCTATGGCCATTGGTACGCTGGAGTTGATTACCCCGACGCCGTTTTTAAAAGAAGATTATGCTAACTCTGTTCGCACCAGTTTATTTGTGGATGCGGGTAACGTTTGGGATACTGAATTTGATATCAACAGATACGCGAAATTAACCCGTTACACGAATTCTGGTTATCAGCAAAGTGAATTGCTGGATTATTCAGATGCGGGTATGATTCGGGTGTCTGCAGGGGTTACAGTACAGTGGATTTCACCGATGGGTCCATTAACTTTCAGCCTGGCCAAAATCATCAAGAAATATGATGGTGATGAGCAGGAGAACTTCAGTTTTAATATCGGCACAACTTTTTAAGTTTTATTTTGAGGTCAAAGGACATTATGTTTAAGCCAAGCTTTACTAAAACAGCAGTGTTACTCGCCAGTGTTCTGATGGCTGGTTCTGTTACTGCAAAAGAAATGAAAGTCGGTGTAGTGAATGTACGTGCCGTATTCAGTCAAATCCCACAAACAGCAAAAATTCAGGAAGCATTAAAAACTGAATTTGGTGCTAAGTTTGCTGAAATGCAAAAACTGGAAAATGACCTGAAGTTTAATATTGAAAAGTTTAAACGTGATGGTTCAACGATGAGCGAACAGCAGAAGAAAGATCTGCAAGCTTCAATCGAAAAGCAACAGCAACAATATGAGCCAATGGCGCGTACTTTAGAAGAAAGTTACCGTCAGCGTCAGGGCGAAGAAAACAACAAAATTGGTGCTTTAATCAAAACAGCTATCGAAGCGATTGCTGCTAAAGACCAGTATGACGTCATTCTGAATGCTGAAGCTGCCGTGTTTTCTAAGCCAGAGTATGATATTTCAACAGCTGTGGTCACTCAGGTCAGCAAAGCGAAATAATGTCGGTTTATACATTACAGACACTCGCTGAGCAGTTAAATGCTCAGTTGCATGGAGACGGCGCTGTTGAAATCAGCGCCGTAGCCACACTTGAAGACGCGCAGTCTGGTCAGATTAGTTTTCTATCTAACGCAAAATACCGCAAATTTCTGCAACAGACCAAAGCCTCAGCGATGCTGATTAGGGCTGAAGATCTGGAGTTTTGCCCTGTTGCTGCACTTGTCGTTAAAGATCCTTACATCGCGTTTGCCAAAGTATCACAGTTGCTTGATACGACGCCCGCCGCTGCGAAGGGTATTCATCCAACAGCTATTGTCGATAGTTCAGCGCAGGTTGATCCGACGGCTGAATTAGGTCCTTACGTGGTAGTTAGTAAGGATGCAGTGATTGCTGCTGGCGTACAAATTGGCGCCGGTAGTTTCATTGGCGAAGGCGCTTCTATCGGCGCAGGTTGTAAAGTCTGGCCACAAGTGACGATTTATCATCGGGTTCGGGTCGGTGAACGCTGCATTATTCATAGTGGCGTTGTACTTGGCGCAGATGGTTTTGGTTTTGCTAACGAACGTGGACAGTGGTTGAAAATCCCACAAGTCGGCACTGTTGTTATTGGTAACGATTGCGAGATTGGCGCGAATACCACTATTGATCGGGGTGCCATTGGCGATACGCTGATCGGGAATAACGTCATTCTGGACAATCAGATCCAAATCGCACATAACGTGCAGATTGGTGACCACAGCTGCATTGCTGGCTGTACAGTTGTGGCCGGTAGTACTAAAATTGGCCGATATTGTGTGATTGGCGGTGCTGTTGCCATCAACGGCCATATTGAAATTTGTGACGGCGTGCAGATTACTGGCATGACGATGATCACAAAAGCGATCACCGAAAAAGGCATCTATTCATCCGGCATGCCTGCCGCGACCAATTTGGAATGGCGCAAAAATAGTGTCCGTTATCGCCAATTGGATCAAATCTATCAGCGATTGCGTGACGTTGAGCAAGAACTAGCTCAGTTACGCGGAGCTACCGACGACTAACTTTATATTGCAGTGCTTGTTTGGGATTGCAATTAAAGGTGCGTTGTTCAGGTCAATCAGTCAGAGGGTTCATTTTGACGAATTCATTAAATACCATTCAAATTCAAGAAATTATGGCGTTGTTGCCGCATCGTTACCCGTTTTTATTAATCGACCGGGTTCTGGATTACACCCCAGGTGTATCACTGACAGCGATTAAAAATGTCACTGTTAATGAGCCTATTTTTACCGGGCATTTTCCGGGCATGCCGATTTTCCCGGGGGTCCTGATTCTTGAAGCAATGGCGCAGGCCACGGGTATTCTTGGTTTTAAAACGGTCACTGAACGTTCGGAAAACGAGTTGTATTTATTTGCAGCCATTGACGAAGCCCGTTTTAAAAAACCAGTGGTACCGGGCGATCAAATGGTTATTGAAGTAAAATTTTTAAAAGAACGCCGCAATCTGTGGAAATTTGCCTGCGAAGCCAAGGTGGATGGACAAGTGGTTTGTACCGCTGAATTGATGTGTGCCAGAAGAGAGCTTTAATATGATCCATCCATCAGCTGTGATCGATCCCAGTGCAGTGATTGGCAATAACGTCAGGATTGGTCCTTTTAGTTATATTGGTGCTGGCGTCACTTTGGGTGATGACTGTGTTGTTGAATCGCATGTGGTGATTAAAGGTCCGTCTACGATCGGCCGCAATAACCACTTTTTTCAGTTCTCCAGTATTGGCGAAGCCTGCCAGGACAAGAAATATAATAATGAGCCGACTGAATTGCATATTGGCGATTTTAATATTTTTCGTGAAGGTTGCACTGTGCACCGCGGGACCATTCAAGACCAAGGCTTAACATCGATTGGTAGTCATAATTTATTTATGAATTACACCCATGTCGCCCATGATTGTATGATTGGCGACAACGTTATATTTGCCAATGGCGCCTCAACAGCGGGCCATGTCCACGTTGGTGATTGGGTGATTATCGGTGGTATGAGCGGTGTCCATCAATTTTGTCATATTGGCGCGCATAGCTTTATTGGCGGTGGTTCTATTGTGGTGAAAGACGTGCCGCCATTTGTGATGGCGCATGGTTCCCATGCAAAACCTAATGGCATCAACTCCGAAGGCTTGAAGCGCCGTGGTTTTAGCAGCGACGCTATTTTAGAAATACGACGCGCTTACAAAGTACTGTATCGTCAGGGCCTGACCGTGAATGAAGCCATCACAGAACTAGCGGCGAAAACCGAGCAATGGCCGGAAATTAAGTTATTTACAGATTTTATTCAGAATTCCCCACGTGGAATTGTTCGCTAAGCTATCGGTTTTCTGACTACTGACAAAAGGGTCATCACTGGTCGTTTTAGCGAAATATCATATAGTGAAGCGCCGTTGTCAGGTCTGACAGCGGCGTTTTTATTTGTTCGAAACAACTTATCCCGTGGATAAAATACTGCCGAGATTTTACAAAGCAAGGTAAGATCGGGCGCATTATTGCTAAAAGGATCCTACATCATCGTGATGCAAACCAATTCTCAACCTCTGAAAATAGCTTTAATCGCCGGTGAGCACTCGGGTGATATTCTTGGTGCTGATTTGATCCGGGCTCTCAAGTTAGCCCAACCAAATGCCGAGTTTTATGGCATTGGCGGTGATCGGATGCGCGCTGAAGGTCTACGCACAGTGTTTGACATGGAAGAATTGGCTGTGATGGGGATTGTCGAAGTGTTGGGGCGATTACCAAGGTTATTGCAGGTTCGGCGGGAAATTCTGGCGCATTTTACTATGCATAAACCCGATTTATTTATTGGCATTGATGCGCCGGATTTTAACTTAGCGGTCGAGTTAAAGTTAAAGCAGACTGGTGTGAAAACGGTACATTATGTCAGTCCTTCAGTCTGGGCCTGGCGTCAGAAACGAATTTTTAAAATCGCCGCCGCCACTGATCTGGTTCTGGCGTTATTGCCATTTGAAAAAGCCTTTTACGATCTACATAAGGTTCCTTGTACCTTTGTTGGCCATACTTTAGCGGATCAAATGCCATTGCATCCTGATAAAACGGCGGCCAAAGCTGCGCTTGGTTTTCATGCTGAAAAGCCGCTGCTGGCGCTGATGCCGGGTAGCCGAACCAACGAAATCAAATTGTTAGCGCCTGAATTTCTGCAAGCTGCATGGCAATTGCAACAAGAAAACCCTGGGTTACAGTTAGTCTGCAATATGGTGACGCAAGCCAAGGCTGAGATATTTACTCAAATCTGGCAGCAAGTTGCGCCACAGCTGCAACTAACTTTATTGATTGGGCAGGCACGGCAAACCTTGACCAGCGCGGATGCTGTGCTAATAGCATCCGGCACCGCTACATTAGAGGCGATGCTGGCAAAAACACCTATGGTGGTGGCCTACAAAGCGAACTGGTTAACTTATCAAATCGCCAGTCGACTGGTGAAAGTCGATTATTTTAGCTTACCGAATTTATTGGCAAAGCAAGCCTTGGTGCCGGAGTTTTTGCAGCAACAGGTCACTGTGCCGGCGTTGGTCAATGCAATGCGGCCGTTGTTGGCGCAATCTGGCTCTAGTACGCAGGCCGCTTTTACCGCCATTCACCAGCAAATTCGCTGCGACGCCAGCACGCAAGCGGCCAAAGCAGTATTGGAGTTATTGCATGACTGAATTTGTAAAGGCTGCAGCAGCCAAACACGACTACCAAAGACCTAGTCTGGCGCTGATTGCCGGTGTCGATGAAGTAGGGCGCGGTCCATTGGTGGGAGCTGTAGTGACTGCGGCGGTGATCCTCGATCCGAACAATCCAATCACCGGCTTAAATGATTCAAAAAAACTCAGCGAGAAAAAACGTTTACTGTTAGCGGACGAAATTCGCGCCAAAGCGTTGAGCTGGAGTTTAGGTCGGGCTGAAGTCGAAGAAATCGACCAGCTGAATATTCTGCACGCCACTATGCTGGCGATGCAACGCGCGGTGGAAGGTTTGCATATACAGCCTGAGTGGGTGCTGGTCGACGGAAATCGGGTACCTGACGGCTTAAAACACTTTGGCAGTGCGGTGGTCAAAGGCGATAGTTTAGTGCCGGAAATTAGTGCAGCTTCAATCATCGCTAAAGTGGCGCGTGATGCGGAAATGACCGAATTGCACCAGTTGTATCCGGAATACAATTTTGCCTCTCATAAAGGCTACCCCACAGCGGAGCATTTAGCTGCTATTGCAAAACATGGCATTCTGGCGGAACATCGTCGCAGCTACAAGCCCGTGCGCGACGCGATTGAACGTGGTCCCGGCGGGCTCACCGATGAATAAAAAAGGACAATAATGGAACCGGGTTTTGTTCACCTGCGGGTACACAGCGACTTTTCAATGATCGATGGGGTCAGTAAGATTAAACCTATCGTCAACGCTGCCAAAAAGCTCGCGATGCCGGCATTGGCGCTAACCGATCAAATGAATATGTGTGGTCTGGTCCGATTTTATAGTACCGCCCATGACGCTGGGATTAAACCAATTGTCGGTGCCGATGTTTGGGCACAACACCCATTGTTTCCGGGAGAAGCATGCCGGTTGTTAATTTTAGCTGCCGACAATGATGGTTATCAAAACCTGACGATGTTGCTTTCCAAAGCCTATTTGCGTGGCCATGTGGCGGAAAAACCACAGATTGATCACGATTGGCTGATGGAATACAACGCCGGCTTGATCCTGCTTTCTGGTGCTAAAGATGGCCCGTTGGGAAAAGCTTTAATTAAAGGCAACAAGGGCAGTAGCGATCAGCTGGTTGAGTTTTATCAACACTATTTTCCGAATCGGTTTTTCCTTGAAGTGACCCGGACTGGTCGGGTTGATGAAGAAATTTACCTGCAACAGGCCGTGACACTGGCTGAAGATACCGGCCTGCCATTGGTCGCAACTAATGAAGTGGTCTTTTTAACGGCGGATGATTTTTCAGCGCATGAAATCCGAGTGGCCATTCATGATGGTTATACGCTTGAAGACAAGCGTCGTCCTAAAAATTACAGTGATCAGCAGTATTTACGTAGCGTCGAAGAAATGCAGACGTTGTTTTACGACTTGCCCGAGGCTTTAGCCAATTCGGTTGAAATCGCCAAACGTTGTAATGTCACCATTCGATTAGGCGAATATTTCCTGCCAGCTTTCCCTACCGGTGGTATGACCGATGGTGATTTTTTAGTTCTAAAATCACGCGAAGGTCTGGAAGACCGTCTGAAAATTCTGTTTCCAGATGAAGCAGTTCGGCTTGAAAAACGCGGTGAATATGACGATCGGCTGCAGATTGAACTCGATGTGATTAACCAGATGGGTTTCCCTGGTTACTTCCTGGTCGTGATGGAGTTTATTCAGTGGTCAAAAGACAACGACATTCCGGTTGGCCCAGGTCGTGGTTCAGGCGCCGGCTCGTTGGTGGCCTATGCACTGAAAATCACCGATCTGGATCCACTGGAATTTGACCTGCTGTTCGAACGGTTTCTGAACCCAGAGCGGGTCTCGATGCCCGATTTTGACGTCGATTTTTGTATGGACCGACGTGACGAAGTCATTGAGCACGTTTCCGACATGTACGGCCGGGAAGCCGTCTCGCAAATTATTACCTTCGGAACTATGGCGGCAAAAGCGGTTATCCGTGACGTCGGGCGGGTGCTGGGACATCCTTATGGCTTTGTTGACCGCATCTCTAAGCTCATCCCGCCAACACCCGGTATGACGCTGGAGCAGGCGTTTATTGAAGAGCCTCGTTTACCCGAGCTTTATGCTGCGGATACCGAAGTTAAAGATTTAATTGATATGGCGCGCCGTCTTGAAGGTGTCACCCGTAACGCCGGTAAACATGCTGGTGGTGTGGTGATAGCACCGACAAAAATCACAGACTTTGCGCCGGTCTATTGTGACTCTGAGGGGAATAACCCGGTCACGCAGTTTGATAAAAACGATGTTGAATACGCCGGTTTGGTTAAATTCGACTTCTTGGGCCTGCGAACACTGACGATATTGCAGTGGGCAGTGAATATGGTGAACGAGCGCCATTTAAAAGAAGGCAAACCGCCGGTTGATATCACCCAAATTCCATTGGTTGATAAAAAAAGCTATGACGTGCTGATGAAAGCGGAAACCACTGCGGTGTTCCAGCTTGAATCGCGCGGCATGAAAGATTTGATCCGCCGCCTGCAGCCCGACTGCTTCGAAGATATGATTGCGTTGGTTGCGTTATTCCGACCAGGCCCGTTGCAATCAGGCATGGTTGACAACTTTATCGACCGTAAGCGCGGCCGGGAAGCCGTTTCCTACCCAGACGCGACCTGGCAGCATGAATCGCTGAAACCTATTTTGGAACCCACTTACGGCATTATCCTTTACCAGGAACAGGTGATGCAGATAGCCCAGGTGCTTTCTGGTTATTCACTCGGCGGCGCCGACTTATTGCGACGGGCGATGGGTAAGAAAAAGCCAGAAGAAATGGCGAAGCAGCGTGATACTTTCCAAAACGGTGCGGCAGATAACGGGGTTGACCCGGAACTGGCGATGAAAATCTTCGACTTGGTGGAGAAGTTTGCCGGTTACGGTTTTAACAAGTCGCACTCGGCGGCCTACGCTCTGGTTTCTTACCAAACTTTATGGATGAAAACGCATTTCCCGGCCGAATTCATGGCGGCCGTGATGTCTGCGGATATGGACAATACTGATAAAATTGTCACGCTGGTTGATGAGTGCGAGCAGATGAAGCTCAACCTGATCCCACCTGATGTGAATTCTGGTTTATACAAATTTACCGTCAACGAACAAGGCCATATTGTGTATGGCATCGGCGCCATAAAAGGCGTCGGTGAAGGTCCGATAGAGGCGATTATTGAAGCGCGGACGCAAAAAGGAGCTTTTGTCGATTTATTCGACTTTTGCGCCAAAGTAGATTTAAAGAAACTTAATCGTCGTGTCATCGAAAAGTTGATTTTATCTGGTGCAATGGACAGATTAGGGCCTCATCGTGCGTCCTTGATGGCGACTTTAGAAGAAGCGATGAAAGCGGCAGAGCAACATGCGAAAGCCGAAGCGGTTGGTCAAAGTGATTTATTTGGCTTGCTATCGCCAGAGCCCGACATGTCGGCCAAAGCATTTAAACAAGTTCCGGTATGGCCAGATGAAGTCTGGCTGGAAGGGGAGCGAGAAACACTTGGCCTTTACTTGACTGGCCATCCGATCAACCGGTATTTAGCGGAATTACATCATTACAGCAGTTGCCGGCTGGTTGAAATGCAGCCGGGACGGCGTGATCAGACAGTCCATGCCTGTGGTTTGGTCGTATCAGTGCGGGTGTTAATCAATAAAAAGGGCCGACGCTGGGCATTAGTGCAGTTAGATGACAAATCGGCGCGGCTAGATGTACGTTTTTTCCCCGAACAATTCGAGAACTTCGAGCATCTGCTGCAAAAAGACAAGGTTTTGGTGGTTTCTGGACAGGTCAGCTTTGATGATTTCAGCGGCGGCCTTACAATGACCGGCCGCGAAGTGGTCGAAATCACCCAAGCGAGGGAAAAATGTCTTAAATCCCTGTTGGTTGTGGTAGATTCAGCACAGGTTGGCGCAGATTATTTGCCCAGGTTGCAGCGGGTATTGACAGAATTTAAAGCTGGCACTGTGCCAGTGCAGGTCCGTTACCACCGCCAGGAAGGCGCTGTGACGATGGCTTTAGGAACCGAATGGTGGGTAACGCCCACAGACGCTTTGTTGCATCAGTTAAAACAATTAGCAACAATACATCTTGAATTTAACTAGGTAGGTAGTGACAGTCGATGATGCTGAATTATTTAGAGTTTGAGCAACCGATTGCGGAACTTGAAGCGAAAATAGAAGAACTGCGCAAAGTCAGCCGCAATGGCGAGTTCGATCTCGGCTTGGAAGAAGAAGTGAACAAGCTCAAAGAAAAGAGCCTGACACTGACCAAAAAAATCTTTGCTGAGTTGGGTGCATGGCAAGTGGCGCAACTGGCGCGTCATCCTATGCGTCCATATACCCTGGATTACATTAAACATATTTTCAGTGATTTTGACGAACTGGCAGGCGACCGTACTTTTGCCAATGATGCTGCGATTGTTTGTGGTACCGCGCGTTTAGGCGAACGTACCGTGATGGTGATTGGTCATCAAAAAGGTCGCGATACGCACGAAAAAATCAAACGTAATTTCGGCATGCCGCGTCCTGAAGGTTACCGTAAAGCGTTACGTATGTTCGAAATGGCTGAACGCTTTAACATGCCAATTATCACTTTTATTGATACGCCAGGCGCTTATCCTGGGATTGGTGCCGAAGAGCGTGGCCAAAGTGAAGCCATTGCCCGTAACTTAAAAGTGATGGCAGGCCTGAAAGTTCCGGTGCTTTGTACGGTGATCGGTGAAGGCGGCTCTGGTGGTGCACTCGCCATAGGCGTGGGCGATCAAGTGAATATGCTGCAATACAGCACTTATTCGGTGATTTCGCCAGAAGGTTGTGCCTCTATTTTGTGGAAAAGTGCTGAAAAAGCGCCATTAGCAGCAGACGCCATGGGCATTACAGCACCACGCTTAAAAGAGTTAAATCTGATTGATGAAATCATCGCCGAACCATTGGGCGGTGCACATCGTGCACACGAACAAATGGCAGCGAGTTTAAAACAGGCTTTATTGCGAGATTTAGCGAAACTCGATAAATTATCTATTGCTGAGCTGTTGGATCGCCGCTATAAACGGTTGATGTCCTTCGGTTACTGCTAAACAGGAAGCCGCCTTGAGCGGCTTTTTTTATGTCTGATTATTCGCAGCTAGATAAAACTGAATTGCTTCATCAGCTTGATAATGCTGTGGATCGGCAGCTGCAAAGCTATGGCATTTCGAAAGTACTCCTCGGACTCAGTGGCGGCTTGGATTCAATGCTGCTGTTGCAGCTGCTGGTACGTTGGCAGTCACGCGCACCCGGCCGTCAATTGCAAGCGATGCATGTGCATCATGGGTTGAGTACGAATGCCGATCACTGGGCAGATGTCTGTCAACATGAGTGTTCCAAGCGAGGAGTGCCGCTGCTGGTAAGCTATGTTCGGTTAAATGTCCAAAGCAATATTGAAGCGCAGGCCCGGACTTTGCGTTATCAGGCGCTGTCTGAGCAATTGGCCATTTTGGGCGCTGACAATGAAGCTAATCGAAGCAGCATGGCAACAAGTGCACTGCTGACAGCACACCATGCAGATGATCAGCTAGAGACTTTGTTATTGGCACTCAAACGCGGTAGTGGTCCGGCAGGCCTTGCTGGCATCGCCAATGCCAAACCTTGTGGTGTTGGTTGGCTATTACGTCCACTGTTAGACTTTGAACGTTCGCAATTAGAAACTGCGGCTAACGAACTGCAGTTATGTTGGGTAAACGATGAAAGCAATTCAGACAGCCGTTTTGAACGCAATTTTTTGCGTTTGGAAGTCCTGCCATTATTAAAACAACGTTGGCCTCAATTCGCGAAAACCTCGAGCCGAAGTATTCAGCAGCTAGGTCAAGTGCAGCAACTGAATGATCAGTTACTGCGGCAGCAACTCGCCGCAATTTCAGTGGATGATGGTTTGCTGCTTGCCGGTTTAGGCCAATATCAGCAATCGACACAGATCTTGTTACTGCGTTTGTGGCTAAAACAGTTTGGTTTAAATCCATCCGCCGACCGGGTGACGCGAATTTTGCAAGAGCTGGTCATGGCAAAAGCGGATGCCGAGCCGCAAATCATGATTGAAGACTTTAGTTTGCGTCGGTTTGCCGGACAGCTCTATCTACTGAATCAGACACAACAGCAAGCGGCAACGGCGAAATCTCCCAGCTTGCAGCCTTTATTGCCCGACGTCACGATTGAACTTGTTGATGGCCGCAGTTTAGTCTGGCGCAAAGACAAAGCAGATTTGGGCGTTGAAGCCAGTTATTGGCCTTTGGCAGTGGCGCTTGACCAGCCATTACAGTTAGGTTTTGGTTGGTTAAGTTATCGTTTTAAACCTGCGGCTTACCCCCATAGCAAACCGTTAAAACAATGGTGTAAGTTGTGGAAGGTGCCGCCCTGGCAACGTGGCTCCATGCCGTCAATCATTGCCGGGCAGCAAATTTTACTCGTTGTTGATCACCAGTCTGCTTGTTGCGCTAGCGAGGCGCAAAGTTGGCTTACGGTGACTAAGTCGGTAACGAAACAGCCAAGTCGTTGTTAGGCTTTGGCAAGTTCGGCGACAGTGCTAGAGGAGGCGATCGATTGACGTACCAGATTTTTACCAGCTTGTTTTGCCTGATACAAAGCACTATCGGTGCGGTTAAATAAGCTTTTGCAGTCTTCCTGATCGACCCACTGCGCGAGTCCTGCACTGGCGGAAACACCAAACTTGTCACAAATGTGATGTTGTGCGATGGCTTTTACTAAACGATGTGCCACTAATTCTGCACTGGTGGCATCTTCAGAGGTCAACAACACAGCAAACTCATCGCCGCCAAAGCGGAATAGATTGTCACTGACTCGTAAAGTGTTCCGCATTGCATCGGCAACGGCTAACAGCACTTCATCACCTGCATGATGGCCATGGACATCATTCACGGCTTTAAAATTATCTAAGTCCAATAGAATTAGTGCGCAAGGCTGTTGTTTGCGTTCAGAAAATTGCACGGCTTTACCAAAGGCATCATCAAAAAAACGCCGATTGCCCAAACCAGTGAGGGTATCTTTAAGGGCTAATTGTTGTAAGCGCGTCACGACAAGGGCATTTCGCAGCGGGAACAACCACTGGGTTTCAAGTTCCAGTAAACGGCGTTGCTGCAGCGGGCTGATTTGAACTTCGCTTTGATAAACGAGCTCCGCCAGACATTGATCGTTCAGCAACAACATACTGCGATATTCGTGCTCGGCCGGATAGGAACCTGCCGCACTAAAAACACCAACAGCGGTATGCATTTCAATTGCCGTTAGAGGCAAAACTTTGCCAGCGGCCATCGAAAAAATTTGCAGCTGCTGCGCCAAATCCAGGCTGGTTTGCAGTTGTTCAACTAAACCTGAGCCTACAGTATTGGTCAAATGTGACCAATTTGGTTTAGATGTGACACTGGCATAACTTGGAACGTGATCCAGAGACATTTCGCTAAAGCTGAACAATTCCATCAGCTGGCTCCTGTTATCGTTTGATAATTGAACGGAGCACGATCTATGCCATTATTTTATAGTCTTATAATACAGTAAGTTACTCTTGTATCATTGGTGAGTTCTGCGTAGTGTCAGCGAGTTGACGGCAAGAAGCTGCCCGCTTAGCCTTGATTGTCATTAGATTGTTGGGCGGGGGGAGTTAAAAACGCCATAATTTTGTCCATTTGCATCATTGCATCGTCGTAACCCAATTCAATCAACCGCTTGGTAAATGATTTCTCGAACATCAGATAACTAGCTAAACTCGAATCAGAATGTTGTTTAATGCCGATAAACCGCAACAAGCTGCGCACCGCCATGGGCAAGGCCAGATAACATTCACTGGCCAACTGGTTAAAGTTAGAGCTTGGGTTAATCAATAAACTTTGCACTGGCTTCAGCTCAGTTTTAATTTGGTGTTCTTGCAACGTTTGGATTGTTTTATTGACTCTGACCATCCGTTCCAAATCGGCGGTTAAAGTATCGGAGAAGATACTATCCAATAAATGTCCGGCGATTGTGGACAGATTTGGGTGGTGTGGCATTTGTTGCATATGCTCACGGCGCCTGGGTTGTTCCAGGCCAATGATTAATATTTTATCAGCACCTAAATGAATGGGAGCACTTAACGGCGCCAATTGATTGACGCTGCCATCACCATAATAATGTTGGTTGATTCGAACTGACGGCATCACCAATGGAATGGCTGCAGAAGCCATTAAGTGATGAATGCCCAGTAACGTCCGTTGTCCACAGCGGCGCGAACGTTGCCACTCCGCGGCATCTTTAGACTGGAAAAAAGTGATGGAATCGCCACTGTTATAGCAGCTCGCCGTGACGGAAACGCTGTCGAGATAGCCGCCCATGATATTCCTATCCAGCCGCTTTAAATCCAGCAATTCATTTAATAATAATTTAAGCGGTTTGTTATCCAGCATCGACACAGGTTTGTGGTTAGCATAGTCCGCTTTAAACGCACTTAAAAAACCACGTACTAAATGATAAGTCGCGCGAAAATAATCAGAATAATAAACATGGTGGGTATGAAAATTTTTCCAGATCCACTCCAGTTTACGTACACCCAGGTGAAAACAACTCGCGTAACAAGCCACCGCAGTGCCATTGATGGCACCTGCTGAGGTGCCGCAAATAATCTGAAAAGGTGATTTGCTGTTTCGCGGATACTGCTGCGCAATTGCTTTGAGCACACCGACCTGATAAGCGGCTCTGGCGCCACCACCGGTTAGCAATAATGCGACTTTTGGGTTTTGGTTTAAATCACTCATACAACACAACAAAAAAACCTGCAGTGAACACTCCAACTTTGCTAACTATTGC
>JAHJNE010000098.1 GCA_018820995.1 Gammaproteobacteria bacterium
CGAGGAAACTGTTCTATCGATACGGCAGTGGGTTCAAACTTTTGTGATAGAAATGAATCTTTGCCCATTTGCCAAGTACGAGATGCTGAACAATCGGGTGCGTTTTGCTACCACAAGAGCGATAACGGAAGAGCAATTGTTAATGTCACTGCAAGACGAGCTGGAACTGCTCAATAGTGATCCGGCAATTGAAACTACGCTGTTGATCCACTCACATGTATTGCAGGACTTTTATGCTTACAATCAGTTTTTGAGTGATGCCGATAGACTCCTTGTGGAAATGGGACTGGAAGGTACTTATCAAATCGCCAGTTTCCATCCAGACTACCAGTTTGGTGGCACAAATCCGGACGATGCAGAGAATTTTACAAACCGCTCTCCATACCCATTGCTGCATCTTATTCGGGAGGCGAGTCTTGAGCGAGCTATTGAGGTATATCCTGAGGTCGATCAGGTTCCGGTACGCAATGTGGCGCTAATGAATAGCCTTGGACACAATAAGCTGCAGGAATTATTTGAGAGCCTATTTAAGTTGTAGGGAGCGGTAGTACTTGTTTTTAGCTCCATCACTCAAAGAGTTTGGGTTGCCATTACTTTGGTTTGGCATTGCTGCTTATCAGTTGTGTATCGTCGCTAACAAGCAAAGCCTGCCGGTGTGCACTGCGCAGCTGCGTTAAGTATTAGCTTAAGTTCATACTCCGGAGACATTATGCAATTCCCCCTGGTTACAACGAGCTGGCTTGAAGCAAATTTACATTTAGAGCAGCTCATTCTTGTTGATGTCAGTATGAGCAAAGTGGTTGGGAAAAAAGCCATAGAATATGAAACACCTCTGTTTATACCTCATAGCCGGCGCCTTGATTTAGAAAAAACATTATGTGATCTGAACTCGTCGCAAATACATGCCTTTCCCACCGAAGCACAATTTACCGCAGTCGCTCAGAGCCTCGGCGTCAACTCAGAAAGTATCGTGGTGTTTTATGATAATCAGGGGGTTTATTCAGCACCAAGGGCTTGGTGGATATTTCAAGCGATGGGGTTTCAGAACGTATATGTACTTGATGGTGGCTTACCACAATGGATACTGGAAAATAGACATGTAGTATCAAATATATCTACTTTTGATGCGGAAGCGGGCAGGGTAAAAGGGATGTTTCAACCTCGGCTGGTATGCGACGCAAATTTTATCCTTGAAAATATCAATAATCGACAGTTCTTGGTACTTGATGCGCGTTCAAAAGAAAGATTTTTGGGTCTAGCTCCGGAAGCTCGGAGTGGCGTGCGTAGCGGCCATATTCCTCATTCGGTAAGTCTGCCGTACCCAGAGGTGTTAAGTGGCTATTGTTTTAAAAGTGATGGGCAGTTAGCTGCAATCTTCTCCGGGCTGTTGGGTGACAAAACCAGCACTCTGGTATTTTCCTGCGGCTCAGGAATTACCGCCTGCATTATTTTGTTGTCGGCAGTGATTGCGGGTTATCGGGATTTAATGTTGTATGACGGTTCATGGTCGGATTGGGGGGCAAATGTTGCTTTGCCTATAGAAGGATAAACGAACAAATAAATTTCAAAGTCAGCAAAAGATGCTGGTTTTGGCATCAACTAACTCAGTGGTTTTGCGCTAAATTTAAGCGTTATTTGTTCAATTCACTTGGGGAACTGATCCGATGTTTAAAATTTTATTGTTCACATTGATTGTAGCTTTTTCTGCCTTTTCGTATGCGCAAGCAGACCGACAAGCAATAGCAAAAGAATTAACAGCAATGGCGCAGGAGTACGCCGCACGCTTTGAGTTCGCCGTTGCTCCTGACGACGATACGACGTTAATCATGTATTACGATACTCATTTAAAAGCATCAGAGTTGACCGGTGACTGGACATCGTACTTGTTTGCATTTGGTTCAAGTCCGGAAGAGCTGAAAGACGAAGGCTTTACTCAAATCCGTATCTATACCGGCAGGAGTAAAGACCTAAACGACTATGTGCTTAAAATTTTATAGAACAGTTGGCCTACTGGAGCGCTCCACCCTCTATGAATTTTTATCTAGCGGGGTGGAGGAAATGGATGCAGGATTGCTTGCGCTGACTGAAAAAGAACAAGACTTAAGAGGTCGGTTGCGTTTTTCAATGCCGCCAAGTTTCGAACCGATGTGGGCGCTACTTGAAGGTTTTCAGGCACTGCACAGTAATATTGAGATTGATTTGTTTGTGAGTGAGCGGCGCCTTCACTTCATTGAAGATGGTATCGATGTCGCATTACGCATTGGTGATGTTGCCAGCCAGTCAGCAGTGGCCAGAAGACTGATGAGCTATCGGCATCAACTTGTCGCAACACCCGAATTCATGCAAAGCGTATTGGTGCAATCGCCACAAGATTTACATGCAATCAAATGCGCGGCATGGGGGCAGAAAGATGATGCCGTCGTTTGGACCTTGGGTGATAAAAAAATACCAATCCAGCCTTTCCTTCGAGCGAATGACTACTTACACATGCGCTACTTAGCGCTTCGAGGACAATGCGTCACTGAGTTACCGCCATTCTTTTGCAAGCAGTACATCGAAAGCGGCGAGTTCATCGAAATTTTGCCCGATTATCCGATGCCCGAACAGCAAGTCAGCCTGGTCTACCCAAGTCGGAAAAGTCTGTCGCGTATCACCAGAGTGTTTATTGACTATTGTGTTGAAAATTTTCAGGTGTAAGCCGGTTGAAGTTCAGGCTGTCTATCATGACAGCCATGGGCATTGTTGAATGATAGATGCTACAGGTATTGGGTTTCAGATAAATCGATGACTACCCACAAAAGAATTTGTTACGAATGCGCTTGAAATTTATTCGGTGGTTTTATCCCGATGCTCATGCAGAACAATACCTGATTCAGAGTTTTGCAGGAGTTTTAATGGTGCATATAATATTGCGCTTCGTCATCATTTGTTCACCTGCAGACTCCAGCAACGCTAAGCTCAAAGCCCCCATGTAAAAGTGCGCAAATACCTCATGGTTTAACTGTTTTTTCCATCGTCTTGCCGGAAGTGTCCGGCCTTTATTCACATTTTTTTTACGCACCCCTGTGAGTATGTGAAAATATTTGGAGCTGATAGTTGATTCAGTGTGTTTTAAAGGTTAATTTTGAGCTCGTTAAGTTTATGACGAACTGCATAGAAAACAGCAGCTTGTCATATGTTTGCATTCTATTAATTTGCCAGTAGTACAAGGAGTAGGTATGGGATCCAACGGAATCAATAAGCTTTCACGGGGTAAAACATTTATTGCCGGTGGTGTATGTGCTGGTTTAGCTAAACATTACGGTTTAAACAAAGGCGGTGTTCAGGCTTGCTTTCTTTTCGGCAGTTTGTTTTTTGGGGCAACAATCCTTTTATATTTAGCGCTTTGGGCCGTTCTGCCTAAAGAAGCTGAATGTGCTTAAAAAGCACCGCGAACAAGCCAACTCATCGGGCAGGCAACAGCTTGCTCGATTTCGCTGCACCATGCATTTTTGCGAGTTCTTATCTGCCCTCAATTGGCGGCTGCGTCTAAAAAAACGTCTAACGAAGCCACTGTTTTAAATGTTGTGCAATAGGTATTTATAATGATAAGTAGTAAATATGTTGCAATTAAACCCGGCGGCGAACAGTTACTTTTAACGATCGAGCTTGGAGTGCCAGAACTGGATCCAAAGTCGGATGCTGGCGACTATCGTTGTAAAATATCTGTGTCCGCTTTGGGGCTTGAACAATATGTATATGGGGTCGATGCCATTCAGGCCTATTGTTTGGTTTTAAAACGATTGAAGATGTTGTTTGAAGAACGTATTTCAGAAGGGTGGACGTTTTACTTTCCGGGCTATCCCGATATGGAAGTCGACATACTGTCTAGTTACTTTTAGCCGCTGTTATAACTAGCCATTGAAGTATGCCAAACACCTGTGGCACTAAACTCATCACAGTTAAATAGTCGTTCGCTTTATATGAAAAAAATTATAAGTATTGTGTCGTTTTTTATTTTGTTGCTAGTTACCGCAGGTATTTCAAATGCGTATTTTTTTGTGCCGGGTTTGAAGCAACATAGGCAGATCGTTGCGTATCGCGGGGGAGGCAGCCGAATCGACAATCACAAACTGCAACA
>JAHJNE010000099.1 GCA_018820995.1 Gammaproteobacteria bacterium
GATCACAATCCTACCAACGTTTCCGGGGCTGGCAGTTGTATTTTTATGCATGTCTGGCAATCGCCCACTACCGCGACCGCCGGTTGCACCGCCATGTCAAAAGCTCAATTACAACAGTTAGTTCGCTGGCTGGATCCGGCCAAGCAGCCCAGATATGTGGTCATGCCGCGCAAAGAATACCAATGGTTACAACAAGCCTGGCAATTACCGGAGATCCCTGCTTCGTTATGAAAGAAATCACCCCGCAGTGGCAGCGTTATAGCCGAAGTCTGAGCCAGGTTGGCTGGTTGTTTGTCGTCGTAGCACTCAGTGCCTGTAGCAGTACCCCAAAATTTCAACTGCAACAGGACGTGTTGGCTGCAGGTTTGTCGCCTAATGACGTGTCGGTATTGATGCTCCCTTTGACCGCTGAAGGTAAGACGGTGTCGCTGGCGGCCGATCGCCCGATGCAACCTGCTTCAACAATGAAATTACTGACCACCTCAGTCGCTCTGGATGTATTAGGCGCTAATTGGCGTGGCGAAACCCGGCTGTTGGTGCAAAAAGACGATGTCGGCCGTCAGACGTTATCGCAGCCGTTAATTCTAGAAGGTCGTAGCAATACCGATCTTAGTTATGGCGAACTGAGTTTTATGCTGCAACAACTTTATGATCAAGGCCTTCGTCATATTCCGGCAGGTTTGCAGATTGATCGCAGCACCATGCAGCCGCTTCGCCCGACAGCTGACGCAGTGCCTTTTGATGAAGCCCCCAGAGCCCGTTACAACCATGTGCCGGACGCTTTAATGCTGCAACAAAATATGCATTGGTTATCACTGACTTCAAGCACCATTGACGGAAAAAAGAACTTAAAAAGCTGGTTTAGTCCGGCCTGGCCTAGGGTACAACTCGATACCACAGCTTTAAAATTGGTTGCCGGCAGTTGTGATCAGTTTTCCATTCATCAGCAACAAATCGTGCTGCAACAGCGTCCGCAACAACAATGGCAATTACAAATACAGGGCGAGTTTCCGGAAAATTGCCAGTGGCAAGGCCAACTTGAACTACTAGACCGCGATATTAATTTACAGCTAGCGGTGATCAGCTATTGGCATCAGCTTGGTGGCACTATTGGCGATCAGCTGGTGTTTCAGCAAACACCGGCCGACAGCCAACTGCTGGTGCAACATCTTGGCCGACCTTTGCCGGAAATTGTCTATCGGATTAATAAGTCGTCAGATAATGCCCTCGCCCGGTTGCTCTATGCCAATCTTGCTGATCCCGCTGCCGACATGCCAACGTTAGAATCTGCCGATCAGCAAGTCGAGCATTGGTTGAAGCAACATAACATTCCTGCTGCGGGACTGCTCCCCGACAACGGTTCAGGACTATCCCGCACTGCGAAAATTAGTGCCAGACAACTGGCTGCAGTGCTGGCTGCAAATTGGGCCAGTCGTTATAGCGCAGAGTTTGTGGCAAGTTTGCCGTTAGCTGGCGTTGACGGCACCTTGAAGCAACGCTTTGTACAAGGGCCGGCATTTCAGCGAGCTCGGTTAAAAACCGGCACGTTGCGGGATGTCACGGCACTTGCAGGTTATGTCTGGGATCAACATAACCGACCGTGGATTTTTGTCGGTTTTGTTAATTCGCCGCAGGCCAGTGGCAAAGGTCGGCCGTTGTTGGATCGTTGGGTGCAAACCTTGGCCGGGCAATAGATGCCCTGCCACTAACTGACTGGTCATTTATTCGCTGGTCATGCCCCCATACCAACATCACTTATTACCGCGAATTTGCTGCTCCAAAGTGCACAGCCATTGTTCGTGTCGACGGGCGTGGTCAATTGCCTGTGCCAACGGCAGCGGGATAAAGCGCACTAAATTTCCGGGGCGGCACTGACCCAAAGCACTTACGCCTAGCCGGGTTACTGCGCCTAATTTGGGGTAACCGCCAATCGTTTGATGATCATTGAGCATCACAATAGGCTGGCCATCAGGCGGTAATTGAATTGCCCCCAGGCAAATACCTTCAGACAACATCGCTTGGCTTGCCACGGCTAAAGCGGCGCCGCGTAATCGCATCCCCATCCGGTCAGACATTGGCAGCATTTGATAAATCGTCGACTGAAACTTTTCAAGCATTTCAGCACCCAGTTCTGCCTGCTGCGCACCAACGACAAAAGGGATATTTTGCATTGCTTTGGGCTGTAGCTGGAATTGGTACTCGAGCGAACGTGGTTTAAAAAAGGAGCTCACTTGTTTGGCGACAGGCAGTTGCATGCCATTTTGCAACGCGTAACCATTGACTCCTCCTATCCCTTCGCGCAAAACTGTGGCCACACTTCCCAGCACTGGTTGTTGGGCAAAACCTCCGGCGATGGCTAAATAACAACGAGCGCCATTTTTACTGTAGCCAATCTCAAGCTGGTCACCATCCTGTAATTGAAAACTCAGATAACGTGGCATCGGCTTGCCATTAACAAAAACCGGCATCATGGCGCCGGTAATGGCCACAGTCACGCTGCCAATAGCCCGGAATTGCAGTGCACCTAAGCCGATTTCCAGCAGCGGTGTATTGGCATCGTTATCAACCAATGCATTGGCAATTCGGGCAGACGTTACATCAACCACTCCGCCTTGGGTTAAACCAAGACTGGCAGCACCAAAACGACCCAAATCCTGGATTTGGGTAAACACATTTACTTTTTGCAGCAATAAGGCTGACTGTGCCGCCATCAACAGCCTCCAAGGTTGAGATATTCAGACCGTTCAATCGGGATAAAACGCACCGCATCGCCGATACTAAACGGCATGACCGGGTCACGATTGAGGTCAAACAGTGGAAGTGGGCAGTTTCCTACTAAATTCCAGCCACCAGGCGATGTACTTGGATAGACCGCCGTTTGGCGATCGGCAATGGCGACACTCCCTGCAGGAACTGCGAGTCTGGGTGTTTTTAATCTAGGAGTGGCAATGCTCTCATCTACCCAGCCGAGATAGGCAAAACCGGGGGCGAAGCCTATGGCATACACCTGATATAACTCGTCACTGTGTTTTTTAATCACCTCCGGCACCGAAAGCCCATGTTGTGCCGCAACACGGGTTAAATCAGGTCCGGTTTCAGTGCTGTAATAACAGGGTAATTCGATGATCCTGCTTTCGCTGCCAGTGTGAAGTTGCAGCGGTTGATTTTGAAGTTGGTTTAACTGCGCCAGCAAGTCCGTGATGAAAAGTTCTAATTGCGCTTGATCTAATTTTAGAAAATCATAAACCAACAGGATTGAGTTATAAGACGGCACAATATTAAGCAACAAAGCGCCAAGCTGGACTTTTAACTGCTGGCTCAGCCACTGCACTTGCGCCAGCACGCGCGGCTCAGCGTTCGCAGCAAGGTAAATCAACAGAGAATTCTCACTAGCCTGGCGGATCTGCGGGTAATCAGAGCGGTTCATAACAAAAAACATCCATGGTGACGATCGACATTTAATTCCAAGCCAGCGCGCAACATCAGGCCACATTTGGCACATCAGGCCGGCACCGTCAGCTTTGTTGTGGCTAAACTATCGTGGACGCCGCGTAGATGCAACGTTTTAAGTATCAGATGCATAATGCTTATCTGTGAAGGTCGCGCCATAGTTCGCAAGCAAGTGGAACTATGGTAAAACTGTCGTGAGACCATTCAGGGAATACATATGGCAAGTCAGCAACCCAATACCAACCGACCGATGATCAGCAGCAGCTCTCCTGCCAAAATTCGGCGTTGGCACCATGCGTTCTTATTCGGTCTGTTGTCGCTTGCTGGTTGTAGTCAAAACTCATCCGTCATTCATATTGACCAGCAATATTTGTCGGAAAATCGCAATGATCGGATTCGTTTTGTGGTGATTCATTACACGGCTGGCAACTGGCAACAATCACTGAAAATATTAACCACACCCAGCGATAGACCGGTCAGCGCTCACTATTTGATCCCGGAATCAGCTGACGCCAGTTATCCGGCTGAGCAGTCGTTAAAAGTGTATCAGCTGGTTCCAGAGCAGCAGCGCGCCTGGCACGCCGGCGACAGTCAATGGGAAGACCGGGTGGGTCTGAACGACCAATCAATCGGCATTGAACTGGTGAATCAAAGTTGGTGTGACAACAAGCCTAATCTTCTGCTGAACAGTAGCGAGTTTTGTATTGCGAATGATTTTGATCCGGCGCAATTGCAACTGTTACTCAGTTTATTAAAAGATATCCTAGCGCGAAATTCCGACATCAGCCCTACCCGCGTGCTTGGTCACAGTGATGTTGTGCCGCTGAGAAAACAAGATCCGGGCAGCCGTTTTCCATGGCAATGGCTGGCGGCAAATGGTGTTGGCGCCTGGTACGATAATGTCGTGATGCTTAAATACTGGCAGCAATTTACCAAGTTGCCTGAGATAAAAACTGTTCAGCATGCGCTGCGACTTTATGGTTATGGCGTTGAAGTCACCGGTGAACATGATGCTCAAAGCCGTGCTTATGTGCTGGCCTTTCAGCGTCATTTTGTACCGGAGCAGCTGACCGGCGAGCTTGATCTAAAAACGGTGGCGGTGCTTTGGGCTTTACTTGAAAAATACTTTCCAAAAGCACTGGCAGAATTATCAACGACAGAACAGCCAGCATAGGCGTAGAAGCAAAGGTTATTGTGAATGACAAGGCCATAATAAGAAGTCACTGGTATAAGTACTTATAAACAACATTGTCATTCACCATAATCGCGACCAAAACAGTCTTATTCAACACATCCTCTGTGGTGACAACGTCATTCACGACATTTTCAAATATGTCGTCGTAGACACAACAAGCGATCGATTAGCCTTGATCGGGGATGGTCGGTTCCACCAATTTCGCCAGTTGTTCGAGTGATTCTTGCCATCCTAAATAACAAAGTTCAGTCGGAATAACCGCTGGGATCCCCTGCTGCACTATAGTGAGTTCGGTACCACAGAGCACTGCTTTAAGGTCGATGGTCACCAGCATTTCTCCGGGCAAATTTTCATCGTCAAACCGGTCGCTATGGCGAATGCGGCTATCCGGCTCAAGTTCAAGATAAGTCACCTGAAATGAATGGCTGCTGCCCGTTCCGAAATTATGAAAGGACATCCGATAACCACCGCCGACCCTGACATCTATTTCGTGGATAGTCCCGGTAAAACCATAAGGCGGAACCCATCGCTCCAATGCACTTTTATCGATAAATGCTTTATAAACACGTGCCGCCGGAGCCTTGAGCACCCGATGAAGCCGAACTGTACCAGTGTCATTTGTCATCATTTCTCCCTCTTTTGCGGATAAAACCCTAAAAACCGATGTGACTTTATTTGCAATCTTACTTTACGACATAATAAAAGTAAGAGTTAGTCACCGACTTAGTCACAACAAGAATGCCTGATGACATCTTTGTCCCTAGTTATCGATACACCATAGCTAAAATCGACAACACGGCAAAAAATAATCTAGAGAATCTTTCTGGTTGAAGTTGAAGTTGAAGTTGAAGTTAAAGTTCTACCCGTCTTGGTTCCTAGAAACGAGCCACAAATTCCGCGATTGGATACAAAGTAGAGCCCGGAACACATCGATCAAAATGCCAGAAAACATCATGACGGACAGTGCTAAATCACGGTTTGATTATCTAAATTGGCAATGTGCAAAACCGGACAAAGTAAAGACTGCAATTAAAGTGCTGGTAGATTGCCTCGCGCTTGCTCGAATGCCTGAAATATCAGGTCATGATAATAAACACTTTTATAGTCGTGGCAACCAGGATGACAACCGCTTTATATTGAAGCTTTGAAGCTGATTCAATATGTTCTGAAGGAAGTTTATTTCGAAAAACCCAGAGGGTGATCGCCACTGGGTTTGCTAATAAGGACGGGCATTCGGTAAGACAACAGCTTGAAGCAAAATAGCGGCCATCTAGTTTGCTCTACGAAGCTGGCTTAATACCCACTTGTAAAATTTGATCCTGCTCGTTGATTTGCCGAACCGTCAACACCAACTGGTCCAATTGCAGGCTGTCACCGACCACAACCCGTCGATGGAATCGGTTGGTAATGTAGTCAGATATCGACTTCGACGGATCGAGCGTACCAAATTCGATGGTATAAAACTCGCCTAAATCCGATAAACTAATCTGACCATTTAATACAAACTCACCGAAGAAATCTTGTTTGCTTAAGGTCGCCTCAGCGGCATAACTTGATAATATTTCACTTAGTTTTGCGCTATCGGCGGCTTTTGCCAGCACCATAATGGTATCCGAAGGTTTAAAAGTAGCGCAATCGGCCATCTGCACCCATTCATTTTCTCTGACTAAACCTAGAAACTGAACCGTCGCTGGCACCGGTAAATGTTGCCATTGCGCATCAACCACTGAAGAGTCTGCACTGACGTTAAAGGCCAGTACTTGTAGCACATCATTGCTGGCTATCGCTTCTAATGACATTACAAAATCCGGTCCTGGTTCTTTTGGAACCTGTAATTTTAACCAGCGGGCAACAGGTGCTATTGACCAACCTTGAATTAGCAATGACACGATCACCACGAAAAAAGCGACATTAAAGTACAGCGCGTTATCAGCAATACCGGAGATCCAGGGGATCAACGCCAAAATGATCGGCACGGCACCGCGTAACCCCACCCAACTGATGAACACCTGATCCCTTTTGGGGAAATGGAATGGCAATAAACTAAAAAACACAGCTAACGGACGGGCCACAAAAATCATCAACAAGGCCAGTAACAATGCCGGTATCGCATATTCAAGTAATTTACTGGGCGTGACCAATAGACCCAACATCAGGAACATCACAATTTGACTAAGCCAAGCTAAACCATCGTGCATTCGCAATATATATTGCACTTGGGCCAGTCGAGCATTGCCGATAAGGAACCCAGCAAGGTACACCGCTAAAAAGCCACTGCCGCCAAAGACGTTGGCGGCGCCAAAAATCAACATGGCATAAGACACGGCAAATAGCGTGAAGAATGCACTACCCAACGGTAACTTGCGACATAACCAAATAAACAACTTACCGCCGCCGAAGCCAAATAGTGCACCCACAATGGCTTGCTGAAAAAAGCCAACAAGCAGCATCCAGTTTAAATCTGAACTGCCGGCAACTACACCTACTAAAGAAAAAGTCAACATTACGGCCATAGGGTCATTGCTACCAGATTCAATTTCCAGTGTTGATGCCACCCGCTCTTTTATATTTAAGCCTGCCGATTGAAAGATAGAAAATACGGCGGCAGCGTCAGTTGAACTTAAGATTGCGCCTAGCAACAACCCTTCTAGTAACGTCAGATCGAACAAATACATGGCACCAAAACCGAGGATTGCGCAAGTAATCACCACTCCTACAGTCGCCAGCATTGCTGAGGGAGCTAACACAACTTTAAACCGTTCGGGGTGCGTCCGCATTCCGCCGTCAAAAAGAATAATCACTAATGCGATAGAGCCGATTAATAGCGCAACATCAGGGTTGGAGAATTTAATTCCCATCACCCCTTCTTCACCGGCTAACATGCCGATCACTAAAAATACCAATAATAAAGGCGCGCCAAAACGAGCGGAAATGAGGGTCGCAATAATACTGAGCGAAAACAGCGCGCCAGCTACCAGAATGTTAAAATTTACTGCATCCAATCAAAAAATCCTTTGGTGATGACATCCGTACGAGGAACTGAAAACCTCTATCTGGTTTTAGCTAGTCTTTTCAATGTAACCATAACGCCAAAACAACAGCAAAGAATCGCTGTTAGAGATTTTCTCGACGTAGGTTTAAAAATGCGTTGCGACCGATTAAAAGTCAACTTAAGGATTTATTGAAGCTTAATTTCCTGATAAATCGCTTGTAATGCTGCAAGTGGATCAGCCGCTTTGGTAATAGGCCGACCGATCACTAAGTAGTCGACACCAACGGTGAGTGCTTCTGCCGGTGTCATCACCCTTTTCTGATCATCGCTAGAAGCAAATGCCGGCCGGATCCCTGGAGTGACCAAGCAAAACTGCTTGCCGAATTGTTGCTTCAGTAATGCAGCTTCTTGCGCGGAACAAACAACACCGTCAAGTCCGGCAGAGGCTGTTAATGCGGCAAGTTTTAGCACTTGCTCTGCTGGTGTTACATGGATACCTAACTCGGTTAAATCCGCTTGTTCCATTGAAGTCAGCACAGTGACCGCAATTAACAAAGGTTTGTCGTGACCAAACTTCTGCAGTGCCTCTCGAGCCGCGGTCATCATCCGACTACCACCACTCGCATGCACATTGACCATCCACACACCTAAATCAGCTGCAGCCTGAACCGCCTTGGCGACTGTGTTCGGAATATCGTGAAATTTCAAATCGAGGAAAATCTCAAACTTACGTTGCTGTAACTCGGTAATCAACGCTGGACCAAAATGGGTAAACATTTCTTTGCCTATTTTAAGTCGGCACAAAGATGGATCTAATTGACTAACTAAATTTAAGGCAGCAGCTTTCTGTTCAAAGTCGAGGGCGACGACAATCGGACTATTTTTCATAAATTAAACCTTTGAGATTAGCGACCATCAATGCCGGACAGTGGCTCCACGGTTTCCCATTGTTGACAGGATGGGCATAACCAATATGTTTGACGGGTTTTAAAGCCACAATTGCGGCAACTGAATAAAATTTTGGTGTCCAGATATGCATTCACTAATTGTTCAACCGAATGCAGCGCAGTGCGATGTTCGGGCTCAGTGATTTGACGCAGTTGCAGCAAACGTTGGAACAATCGGATATTGGGCTTCTGCTGTAATTTTTCTAGTAGGAGTTGTTCACCGGCAGCTGGCGAGCCTGTCTGCATCAGCCAGTCAGCCAGATAAATTGTCGCAGTAATGTTTTTTTGCTTGTGTGCGAGTTGGCTTAACAATTGGTACCATTCGGCAGACGGCAATTGGCATTGCGCTAAACCGGGCAATATTTCGGCCGCCCATTGCGGTTTTTGTTGTAGTACAGCTTTAAAAGCGACCGCAGCTTCTTCCGGTAGTTGCTGTTTTAACAATAACTGTGCCAATTCAAATTTAGGTCGAATAGCTTGTGGATACTGCTGACTTAATAGACGCAGCGAAAAGACATCCATTGGTTTTTGTTGGTCAAGGCATCGCATATTGGCAATGGCGATACGCAACGATTTTGAGTCCGTTTTATCGACATCATGGCTAAACGATACCGCTTTATGCCATTCATGAGTCGCTATAAATAATGTAAATAACAGCTTAAGCGTTTTTTCGCGTAGATGTTCAGCTTGCACTAATTCCGTGAGTAGTTTTTCCGCACGATCATAAAGTCCGGCGGAAAAATAGTCATTGGCTAACTCAAGCTGAATTTGCTGAGCCTGTAACTTAGGTAATTTTATATGATGAAGTTTTTCATGGATCCGAATGGCTTTATCCCAATCGCCGCGACGCCGGAAAAGATTGGCAAGTGCAAGATAGGTGTCGATGGTGGCGGCTTCAATGTCGAGCAACTGCAATAGTTGCTCTATTGCTTTATCTTCCTGATCAGTCAACAGAAAATTTAAACCTGATGACAGATTTTTGGCAACGTTGGCTTTGCCTTTTAGCTCTTCTCGCCGCAGGCTGTTACGGCCATAAAACCAACCGTAAGCGGCAGCAATGGGCAATAACAGAAAAAGCAGCTCAAGCATAAGAGTCAGGTCTTACCAATAGTTCTGGCAAACCAGCGTTTGGTTTTTAGTTTGATTAAAATGGATAGGGATAAGCTAAGGCCAATCGCAAAACCGAGTAATAAAAACAGCAGAGCAATATCCACCACTCTCAGTTCGGCCTTGGCAATAAAATAGTTGAGTTCTGCAACCTGTTGATTGATTGAACCAAAAAAAAGTCCGATCACCAGTAATGCGATAAAACACAATATATAAACAAGTTTTCTCAAACCCAACTCCGCCTGCACTAAATGAGATCAGTGCTGAAGACATCCATAATCAGGTATTTGTTTTTACCCGGTCGCGTAATTCTTTACCTGGTTTAAAATGTGGGACGTATTTACCGTCGAGTTCAACTTTGTCACCGGTTTTTGGATTACGACCAACACGTGGTGCACGGTAATGCAGAGAAAAACTACCAAAACCACGGATTTCAATACGCTCATTGGCAGCTAAAGAACCGGCCATCTGCTCAAGGATCTCTTTTACTGAAGACTCTACATCCTTGACCTGGACGTGAGGGAAATCACTAGCAAGTTTTTCGATCAATTCAGATTTGGTCATAGACCCTCCGCTTAGATTTTGGTCTGGAGAATTCGGTTGGGGCTTATACCCCAACCGATTTACTTCAGCATTTTACCCGTCATCCTTGAAGATTTGGGGGTGTTGGCCGCCTTCACTCACAGCAGTCGCATAGTTTACTATGCTCCCGCGGATTCGTTCAGTTGCCGCCTACCCAAACCTTCAATGATTTTGGGTATATACCTGTTATCTTTGAGGTTTCAGCTTGGTTTACACAGTGTATTGCACTTATCAACTAGCTGTCACCTCATCGAGGTCAGGTAAATTAGTCAGCTTTTTGAGCTGCCTTGAATGCTTCTGCCATAGCGTTACCACCAAAGTCAGCATCATCTTGCTTCTTGATAGTGTCCATAGCTTCTTTTTCTTCAGCTTCGAACTTGGCTTTGATTGACAGGCTGATTACGCGGTTTTTGCGATCAACACCCATCAGACGAGCTTCAACTTCTTCACCAACTTTCAGAACTGTTGTTGCATCTTCGATACGCTCACGAGCGATGTCTGATACGCGAACATAACCTTCAACGCCGCCTTCCAGCATAACAGTAGCGCCTTTAGCGTCAACGGCAGTTACGTTGCCTTTAACGATAGCACCTTTTTTGTTATCAGCAAGGTAGCCATTGAACGGGTCTTCGTCTAATTGCTTGATGCCTAAAGAGATACGCTCGCGCTCTGGATCAACTTGCAGTACAACGGCAGAAACTTCGTCACCTTTCTTGAATTCGCGAACCGCGTCTTCACCGGTAGAGTTCCAGCTGATGTCTGATAAGTGAACCAGACCGTCGATACCACCGTCCAGACCGATGAAGATACCGAAGTCAGTGATTGACTTGATTTTGCCTGAAACGCGGTCACCCTTGTTGAAGCCCTTCGCGAACTCTTCCCATGGGTTAGCTTTACACTGTTTCAGACCTAAAGAAATACGACGACGTTCTTCGTCGATTTCCAGAACCATCACTTCCACTGAATCACCTAAGTTAACAACTTTAGATGGGTGGATGTTTTTGTTGGTCCAATCCATTTCTGAAACGTGAACAAGACCTTCAACGCCTTCTTCGATTTCAACGAAGCAGCCGTAATCTGTCAGGTTAGTTACGCGACCAGTGATGCGAGCACCTTCTGGGTAACGTGAAGCGATAGCGGCCCACGGATCTTCGCCCATCTGTTTCAGACCTAAAGAAACACGTTGTTTCTCACGGTCGAATTTCAGAACTTTTACAGGGATCTCGTCGCCAACATTGACGATTTCGCTTGGGTGCTTAACGCGTTTCCAAGCCATGTCAGTGATGTGCAGTAAGCCGTCTACGCCACCTAAATCAACGAATGCACCGTAGTCAGTCAGGTTCTTAACGATACCTTTGACTTCCATGCCTTCTTCCAGGTTTTGCAACAGAGTATCGCGTTCAGCACTGCTTTCAGATTCGATCACAGCACGACGTGAAACAACAACGTTGTTGCGCTTCTGGTCTAATTTGATGACTTTGAACTCAAGTTCTTTGTGTTCTAAGTGCAGAGTGTCACGTACTGGACGTACGTCGACTAATGAACCAGGCAGGAATGCACGGATACCGTCAACTTCGACAGTGAAACCGCCTTTAACTTTACCTGTGATAACACCGATAACGGTAACTTTGTCTTCACAAGCTTTTTCCAGGCGTACCCAAGATTCGTGACGTTTGGCTTTCTCACGAGACAGTAAAGTCTCACCGAAACCATCTTCAACTGCATCCAGAGCTACGTCGATGATATCACCAACGCTCACTTCAATCTCGCCAGCCAGGTTTTTGAATTGTTCAACCGGAATAGCAGCTTCAGATTTCAGACCGGCATCAACCAGAACGACATCTTTATGAATAGCTACGATTCTACCTTTAACGATTGAACCTGGACGAGTTTCGATAGTCTTGAGGCTTTCCTCAAATAATTGTGCAAAATTTTCAGTCATTTTTCACTGTTTCAGTTAGTTGCACCACTCTCAATCCAAATAAAGTGGGGTTGCTTAATTTACCTCAAACAATCCTTGTCTGGGGCTGTCCAAAGTGCGACTTAGGCCTGGTTCAATTGCTTCTTAACGAAGCTCAGTACCTCTAGTAACACTTGATCAATGGATTTATTGGTCGAATCTAACAAGTAAGCGTCAGCAGCCGGAACTAGTGGCGCTACAGCGCGGTTCATATCGCGCTCGTCTCTTGTCTGAATTTCGTTCAAAAGGTCGTCGATGTTAACATCATGTCCCTTTTGTTTCAACTCTAAATAACGCCGGTTGGCGCGTTCCTGAGCGTCTGCGGTCAGGAATATTTTGACTTCGGCACCAGGGAAAACTACTGTGCCCATATCGCGGCCGTCTGCGACTAAACCTGGGTTTTCACGAAATGCACGCTGGCGCCTTAATAACGCTTCACGCACTCGCGGCAATGAAGCAATTTTTGATGCGAATGAACCCACTTGCTCGGTACGGATCGTATGAGTAACGTTCTCACCTTCCAGCGTAATTTTAACATTACATTGGTCATCACAGGTAAATTGAACGTCCAGATGAGCGGCTAGCGGTTGTAGCGCTTCTTCATCTTCCGGTGCAATATTGTGGTGGATAGCGGCTAAAGCCAATACCCGGTAAATAGCGCCACTATCTAACAGATGCCAACCGAGTTTTTGGGCAACTAAACGGCAAATTGTGCCTTTGCCTGAACCACCTGGTCCATCGATGGTAATCACCGGCGCTTGCGTCATTATGCCTCCAAAAAATGCAACCACTATTAAAGTGGCGGCATTATACAGGCAATTGTGACAAAAAGCGCGGTTTGTGCGGAAAATCAACGAGGAAAGGCGTAACCTTTTGAGTTACGCGTTTGCTGTCGATAAGGATGCAAATACATCAAAATATTCAGGAAATGTTTTACGGGTGCAGTCTGGGTCTTCGATAGTGACTCCGCATTCAGCAAATGCCAGCATAGAAAAACACATCGCCATCCGGTGGTCATTATAGGTCGCAATGCTGGCATGCCTGATCACTTGAGGCGGCTCAATCTTGATGTAATCATAACCTTCTTCGACCACAGCGCCTACTTTGCGCAATTCAGTCGCCATCGCTGCTAAGCGGTCAGTTTCCTTTACCCGCCAATTGTAGACGTTGCTGATTAACGTCGTACCCTTGGCAAATAATGCTGTTGTAGCAATGGTCATAGCCGCATCTGGGATTGCATTATAGTCACGTGAAATGCCATTTAATTGGTCTCGCGTAACCGAAATATAATCAAAGCCCCAATCCACTTTGGCGCCCATCGCTTCTAAAGCATCGGCAAAATGAATATCCCCTTGCACCGCATTTTTGCCAATACCGGTGACTTTGATCGTCCCACCCGCGATGGCTGCAGCTGCTAAAAAATAACTGGCTGAAGAGGCGTCTCCTTCGACCAGGAAATCACCGGGAGCTTGATATTGCTGTGAACCTTGCACGACAAAACGCTGATAGTTCTCGTTGACTACTGTGACACCAAAGCGCGCCATCAGCGCTAGCGTAATATCAATATAAGGCTTTGAAACAAGATCACCCTCAATTTCAATCACCGAATCGCCAATCAACAACGGCGCGACCATCAATACGGCAGTTAGAAACTGGCTTGAAACACTGCCATCAATTTTTACCGCTCCGGCGGTTAATGCTTTGCCTCTGATTTGCAGGGGCGGATAGTCTTTCGCGCCGAGGTAACCAATATCACACTGCCACTGTGCTAATGCATCGACTAAATGGCCGATTGGGCGCTCATACATGCGTGGTTCGCCGGTCAAGGTTACATTCACGTTGGATGCTGCCAGCGCCGCCGTTAACGGTCGCATCGCGGTGCCCGCATTACCGAGGTAGAGCTCTAATGGTTCATTGACTGAAAATAATCCACCGAGCCCCTGTACATTGCATTCGGTTTTAGTTTCAGACAATTGATACTGAACGCCAAGCTGTGTAAGAGCATTAAGCATATGCTCAACATCTTCACTGTGCAGCAAATTGCTGATCCGGGTTTCCCCATCGGCCAATGCTGCAAGCAATAAAACACGGTTAGAAATACTTTTCGAGCCTGGTAAATGCACCGTGCCTGCGACTTTTTTAACATGGTTAAGAGTTAACGTTTTCATCAGCCGTGTACCCGCTCAAATTCTTTCATAAAGGTTACAAGTGTTTGTACACCTTCTAATGGCATCGCATTGTAAATACTCGCGCGCATGCCACCGACCATCCGATGGCCTTTTAACGCTAACAAACCCGCGGCTTCTGATTCAGCAACAAATAAGTCATTCAGTCGGTCATCAGCCAGTAAAAATGGCACATTCATCGTCGAGCGGTATTGCGGTGCAACGTCATTGCGATAGAAATCACTTTGATCAATATACCCATAAAGCGTACTCGCTTTGAGTTGATTGATTTTACCCATTGCTTCAACCCCCCCTTGGCGTTTTAGCCAGTCGAACACTAAGCCCGCTAAATACCAAGCATAAGTCGGCGGCGTGTTGAACATCGAGTCATTTTCTGCGGCTAAACGATAATCCAATACAGCTGGGATGTTTGCTCCTTTTTGCGGCAACAGGTCTTCACGAACAATGACTAATGTCAGGCCTGATGGACCAATGTTTTTTTGAGCACCAGCATAGATGACGCCATAGCGGCTCACATCAATCGGTCTGGAAAGAATGGTGGAAGATAAATCAGCAACTAGCGGTGTCTGGGTATCTGGGATCCCGGTAAACTCAATGCCATCGACCGTTTCATTTGGGCAGAAATGAACAAAACTAGCATTTGGATCGAGTGGCCAGTCCTGCTCCGAAACTAAAGTACGAATGCCATCAACTTTTTGTTGGATTTGCTGCGTATTGATGTCCCCAAACTTAATCGCTTCTTCAGCCGCGGCTTTTGACCATGCACCAGAGACGATGTAATCGGCTTTTTTGCCTGCTTGCATCAGATTAAGTGGAACAGCAGAGAATTGCCCCCGACCACCTCCATGCATAAACAGAACTTTATAGTTGGTCGGCACCTGCATTAAGTCACGCAGATCTTGTTCAGCTTTTGCAGCCACAGCCATAAAGTCTTTACCGCGATGGCTCATTTCCATAATGGAGCAACCACGACCATGCCAGTTAATCAATTCTTCCTGCGCCTGCAACATCACTTCTGTCGGCAACATCGCCGGACCAGCGCAAAAATTATAAGTTGTCATGATTTCCTCGTTCTGTTGTTGGATTTTGAAAGGGCCTGGCGTGGACCTGGCTCTGCATTTGATTGCGATAAAACTAACAATCGCAGCAGTTAATCGCCATCTGGATGGCTTTAGTAATTTTGAATAAACACTCTACCGCAAATCGAATTGCGCAGAAAGTGGAAATTACTCAAAGGATTGAATTGAAGCAAGCTAAGGGTTTGTATGGTTGAATTTCAGGCAAAAAAATGGACGCCGAAGCGCCCATTCATTTTTATTGATTATTCTTCTGAATCATCGGGTTCAACTTCAACGTCGACAACGTTTTGTTGATCCAATTGCGCCACTTCAGCTTCCGCTGCAGCAAGCTCTTCCTGATCCTGAATTTCGTCAATGCGCTGTACGCCAACGACTTTTTCGCCTTCCTGGGTCCGGATCAAAATTACACCGGCGGTGTTACGGCCAACCTGTGAAACTTCCTTCACCCGGGTCCGTACCAGTGTACCTTTGTTCGAAATCAACATGATTTCGTCCAGCGCATTTACTTGCACAGCACCAACGACTAAGCCATTACGTTCGGATACTTTGATCGAGACCACACCTTGGGTCGCGCGGCTCTTCTCTGGATATTCAGCTAGTGACGTCCGTTTACCATAACCATTTTCAGTTACAGTCAGGATGGCACCATCAGATTTCGGAACTATTAATGAGACGACTGAACCATTTTCACGCAGCTTAATGCCACGGACACCAGTTGCGGTTCGGCCCATGCCACGAACTTGCTCTTCATGGAAGCGAACCACTTTACCATCATCCGAGAACAACATGATTTGGCTGTTGCCATCGGTAATATCCACACCGATCAGCTGATCACCATCGTTGAGGTTCACCGCGATAATGCCGTTTGAACGTGGACGCGAGTATTCAGTTAATGCCGTTTTCTTCACGGTACCAAAAGCAGTTGCCATAAAGACATACTTGCCTTCTTCATATTCACGAACCGGCAGAATGGCGGTAATACGCTCACCATCTTCCAGCGGTAACAAGTTCACGATTGGCTTACCACGCGCCTGACGTGATGCCAGTGGTAACTGATACACTTTCATCCAGTACAGACGGCCACGATCCGAGAAGCACAAAATAGTGTCATGGGTGCTGGCAACCAATAACTGATCAACGAAGTCTTCATCTTTTACTGTGGTTGCCGCTTTACCACGACCACCACGACGCTGCGCTTCGTAATCTGACAGTGCCTGATACTTGGCGTAACCTAAATGCGATAAAGTGACGACGACGTCTTCTTCTGCGATTAAGTCTTCCATGTTGATATCAAGCGCGTTGTCTTGGATCTCAGTACGACGGGCATCGCCATAAGTTGCTTTCGCAGCTTCGAGCTCTTCGCAAATCACTTCCATTAAACGTTCCGGACTTTCCAGGATATGCAGTAATTCAGCGATTAAATCCAACAGCTCTTTATATTCACCGAGGATTTTTTCGTGTTCCAGACCGGTCAGCTTATGCAGACGCAAATCCAAAATAGCCTGAGCTTGTTGCTCAGTCAGGAAATAATAACCATCGCGAATACCAAAGTGTTCTTCCAGCCATTCTGGGCGAGCAGCACTTTCACCGGCGCGTTCCAACATGTCTTTGACATTACCGAGCAACCAGCCACGCGCCACTAAACCAGCTTTCGCTTCAGAAGGGCTTTGTGAGGTTTTTATCAGTTCGATAATTTCATCGATATTGGTCAGCGCAATCGCCAGACCTTCTAAAATGTGCGCGCGGTCGCGAGCTTTCTTCAAGTCGTAAACGGTACGACGAGTCACAACTTCACGACGGTGCAACACAAAACATTCGAGGATTTCTTTTAAACCCAGCAGTTTTGGTTGACCTTGGTCCAGCGCCACCATGTTGATACCAAACACAGTTTGCATTTGCGTCTGGGTATATAAATGGTTCAACATCACATCTGACGATTCACCGCGTTTTAATTCGATGACAATGCGCATACCGTCTTTATCTGATTCATCACGCAGCGCGGAAATACCCTCGATGCGTTTTTCTTTGACCAGATCGGCAATTTTTTCAATCAGACGCGCTTTGTTAACCTGATAAGGAATTTCATCAACAACAATAGTCTCGCGACCCGTTTTGTCGTCGGTTTCGATGTGGGTTTTGGCACGGATATACACTTTGCCACGACCGGTGCGGTACGCTTCTTCAATACCACGACGGCCATTAATAATGGCGGCGGTTGGGAAGTCCGGACCTGGAATGTATTCCATCAATTCAGGAATGGTAATGTCAGGATTGGCGATGATGGCCAAACAAGCATTAATGACTTCACTGATATTGTGTGGAGGAATGTTGGTCGCCATACCGACAGCAATACCGCTGGAGCCGTTGATCAACAAATTTGGAATTTTAGTTGGCAGCACGGCCGGGATCATTTCTGTACCGTCGTAGTTCGGTACAAAATCAACCGTTTCTTTGTCTAAGTCAGCCAGCAACTCAGTGGTGATTTTAGCCATCCGCACTTCGGTATAACGCATGGCGGCAGCAGAGTCTCCGTCAACCGAACCGAAATTACCCTGACCATCAACCATCATATAACGTAGCGAAAACGGCTGCGCCATCCGGACGATGGTATCGTAAACAGCGGTATCACCATGTGGGTGATACTTACCGATGACGTCACCGACCACACGGGCTGACTTCTTATAGGCGCGGTTCCATTCGTTGCCAAGTTCTTTCATGGCAAACAGTACCCGGCGATGCACTGGCTTCAAACCGTCCCGAACATCGGGTAAGGCCCGGCCAACGATTACGCTCATTGCGTAATCAAGATAAGAATTTTTTAATTCTTCTTCAATATTAATGGGAACGATTTCTTTGGCCAGATTTGTCATAATAAAGCTTTTTTCCCTTAAAATCAGACAGATGACTCGCGTTTAGTTCTAATATCCGCGCGGCGAGAACCGGGGATTCTAACACAATAGTGCCGCCTTGCCATGCCTATGGCAAGATTCAGTTGCGGTTGTGCCGTAGTTCGCTGATTGCGTGTTTGAACTAACCCCTTATAATGACGCAAAAAATGAAACAAAAGATGATTCTAAGCATGTCAGAGCGCAATGTAGATCAAAGTGAAATAGCAAAATTTAATGACATCGCCTCAAGCTGGTGGGATCCAACGGGTGAATTTAAACCGTTGCATCAATTAAACCCAACCCGCCTGAGTTATATCAGTGACCAACTGCAAGGGTTATTTGCTAAAACTGCCGTAGACGTTGGCTGTGGTGGTGGCATTCTGGCTGAATCAATGGCTCGTGCTGGCGCTATTGTCACTGGCATTGATATGGCTGAAGAAGCGTTAACAGTTGCCAGACTGCACGCCTTAGAGACCGGCGTCACACTTGAATACAAACAATCTACAGCCGAACAGTTTGCCGCAAGTCACCAAAACCAATTTGATCTGGTCACCTGCATGGAGATGCTAGAGCACGTGCCGGAGCCTTCATCAGTAGTGCAAGCCTGTGCCGATTTAGCCAAGCCTGGGGCTACTTTAGTGTTTTCAACACTGAATAAAAACTGGAAGTCTTATTTGATGGCGATTGTTGGCGCCGAGCACGTGCTGCGACTCGTGCCAAAAGGCACTCACGATTTTAATAAGTTTATCCGCCCTGCCACGCTGATGCGCTGGATTGATGACGCAGGCTTAGAACTTGTTGATGCCACTGGCCTTCACTACAACCCAATCCAACAAAGTTTTCGCACCGGCCCGGGTCTTGATGTGAATTATATGGTAGTTGCCAGGAAGCCAATGCAGTGAACGATTTGAAATCATCGACCAAAAACAGCAATAACAACATGCCTAAAGCAGTGTTATTTGACCTCGACGGCACTTTAGTCGATACCGCTGATGATTTGGGTGCTGCCCTTAACCATGTACTATCGTGCCATGGTTTACCCCTTTGCAACCCAACAGAATACCGACCCGTAGCCTCCCATGGCGCTAAAGGGTTGTTAGAACTAGGTTTTGGCGAACGACTCTCCAACTATGACTTTTCGATATTGCGTCAGCAATTCCTGGACTATTACGCACTACACATCTGCGATCACAGCCGTTTATTCCCTGGCGGATTAGAATTGGTCCTGCATCTGAATCAGCAACAAATCCCATGGGGAATTGTGACCAACAAGCCGTATCAATTAGCGGCGAAGATGTTGCGTCAGCTACCAGAATTAAGCGAATGCGCCATATTGCTTGGTGGTGACAGCCTGGCACAGCGTAAGCCGGATCCAATTCCATTATGGGTAGCAAGTCATCAGCTTAGCGTGCCAGCGGCACAGTGCTGGTATGTCGGTGATGCTGAGCGTGATATTGACGCTGGTAATAGAGCAGGCATGACTACGGTGTTGGCCGCTTTTGGTTATATCGGGCCGTCAGACCGTCCGGAACTATGGCAAGCCGATCTGAGCATCCAATCTCTTGCCGACTTAATAAACTTGGTTGGTAACAATCAGTCATATTAAAAATATCGGTATTTCGACCTTACACAAGATGCCTTGTCAGATTTTTGGCAAGGCTTTTGGTAAAGCCAGTCAAACTATACTTTGTGTGTGAGCTCTTTTGTTGAGTTTATTCAGGGCGTAACTCCTTTATTGCTGCTCGCTTTTTAATCGACCTTCTTAAAAAATAACCGCTTAGAATTATTTCCATATTCGCAATAAAAACGCTTGCTTCTGAGAGGGGGTTTTCAGTTACGCGGCTCTCAAGTGAGTAACCACTAACATTGTTTGGTAATGGCTTTTTTTTGCACTTTTTCAGGGGTTGCATTTGCGATTGATCCACTCTATCTTGTGATTCGTTTAAAGAAAAACCCCATATCTAGTGCAGCCTGCACTTATTGTTCAAAGTATGAACGATATCAATAATAACGGGCACTGCAGCCTGGTTTGAAGCGCCAGTTTAGTCTGCGAAAGCGGGTAGTTAAGCTACCGAAGAAAATTGATTTTTGCCGTGCAGCGAAAACCATTAATAACAACAATTGAAACGGAATCCTTCAGCAATGAATCAACCACTCTTTGTTACCAAACGTGACGGCGAACGTGAACCTCTCGACCTGGATAAAATCCATCGGGTGATTACCTGGGCCGCTGAAGGTTTACAAAACGTCTCAGTTTCACAAGTCGAATTACGTTCGCACATTCAATTTTACGACGGTATTAAAACCGAAGATATTCACGAAACGATCATCAAAGCAGCTGCTGATTTAATTTCTAAAGAAACACCTGACTACCAATATATGGCAGCACGACTGGCTGTATTCCACTTACGCAAAAAAGCTTACGGTCAGTTTGAACCACCAAAGCTTTATGCTCATGTCGTAAAAATGGTCGAAGACCACCGTTATGATGCGCATATTTTGGCTGACTACAGCGTCGAAGAGCTGAACGAAATCGACAGTTTCATCGACCACAACCGTGACATGAATTTCAGCTATGCCGCGGTTAAACAGTTGGAAGGTAAATATCTGGTTCAAAACCGGGTCACTGGTGAGATTTATGAAAGTGCCCAGTTCCTGTATATTTTGGTTGCTGCTTGTTTATTTGCTAATTATCCAAAAGCGACCCGATTAACCTATTTACGTCGTTTTTATGATGCGGTGTCTTTATTTAAGATTTCTTTGCCTACACCTATTATGTCAGGTGTACGTACCCCAACCCGCCAATTCAGCTCTTGCGTGCTGATTGAATGTGGCGACAGTCTAGATTCGATTAACGCAACTTCCAGCGCTATCGTTAAGTACGTATCACAACGTGCCGGTATCGGTATCAACGCCGGCCGTATTCGCGCCCTTGGTAGCCCAATTCGCAATGGCGAAGCTTTCCATACCGGTTGTATTCCTTTTTATAAACACTTCCAGACTGCGGTAAAAAGCTGCTCGCAAGGTGGTGTCCGTGGCGGCGCGGCAACGTTATTCTACCCGCTGTGGCATCTTGAAGTTGAATCGCTGTTAGTGCTGAAAAACAATCGTGGTGTTGAAGAGAACCGGGTTCGTCACTTGGACTACGGCGTACAGTTTAACCGCCTGATGTACACGCGTTTAATTAAAGATGACATGATCACGCTGTTCAGCCCGTCTGATGTACCAGGCTTATATGATGCGTTCTTTCAGGACCAGGATTTGTTTGAACAGTTATATGTGCAATACGAAGCAGATCCTGCAATTCGCAAGAAACGCATCAAGGCGCTGGAGCTATTCACATTGTTTATGCAGGAACGCGCCAGTACCGGCCGGATTTATCTGCAAAACGTCGACCACTGCAATACGCACAGCCCGTTTGATCCGGCGGTGGCACCAGTGCGTCAAAGCAATCTGTGTTTAGAAATCGCGCTCCCAACCAAACCATTGAACGATGTCAATGATCCAAATGGCGAAATTGCCCTTTGTACGCTGTCTGCATTTAACCTGGGTGCGATTGAAAACCTGGATGAATTGGAAGAGCTTGCTGAACTTGCAGTACGTGCATTAGACAGCCTGCTTGGTTATCAGGACTACCCTATTCCGGCAGCATTCTCAGCCTCGATGGGTCGTCGTACCTTGGGTGTGGGTGTCATTAACTATGCTTATTACCTGGCGAAGAATGGCGTTCGTTATTCTGACGGTTCTGCCAATGCGCTGACTCACCGAACCTTTGAAGCCATTCAATATTACCTGATGAAAGCGTCAAACAAATTGGCGCAAGAATTTGGCCCATGTCCGTTATTTAACGAGACCACCTATGCCAAAGGTATTATGCCAATTGATAGCTACAAAAAAGACTTGGACAAAGTGTGCAGTGAGCCATTGCATTATGACTGGGATGCGCTGCGTAAAGACGTAATGACCCATGGTCTGCGTAACTCGACTTTGTCTGCGTTGATGCCATCAGAAACCTCATCGCAAATTTCCAATGCAACAAATGGTATCGAACCACCACGCGGCCATGTCAGCGTGAAAGCCAGTAAAGACGGCATTTTGAAGCAAGTGGTACCTGAATACGATCGCCTGAAAAACCAATATGAGTTGTTATGGGATATGCCCAACAACGATGGTTATATTGCGTTGGTTGCCATTATGCAAAAGTTTGTTGATCAAACCATTTCGGCCAATACCAATTACGA
>JAHJNE010000100.1 GCA_018820995.1 Gammaproteobacteria bacterium
ATGACTTTTACTTTTTTCTTGGTGGCGCTTCTGAGCACGTCATCGAGTTGATCGCGGTCACTGTAGGAAATAAACAAGCCGCGAGCGCTGCGGTAAATATCAGAAAAACGCTCACAGGCATCACCGACCGTTGGGGTGTAGATGATGGGTAACATTTCTTCAAGATGGTTTTGTAGCAAGCGGTGGAATAACGTTTCATTGTTATCTTGCACCACCCGCAGATAAATGTGTTTATTGATCGGCTCTTCAAACGACGAATATTGCATAAATGCACGAGCTGCTTGCTCTTCAATCGTTTCATAACGTGGTGGTAACAACCCGGTGAGGTTAAAGGCTGCCCGCTCTTCGCGACTGAATGCGCTGCCTTTGTTTAATAACGGAGTTTCCAGCAAGGCTGGACCGGCGTAATGCGTATATAACGGGGTATTTTGCTCTGACTGACGCATAAAATTCCTGAAAAATCGGCCAAATGGCACAGAAGTAGTTAGATTTTACCTGTGTTTGCATCAAGTAGTAAAATTTCATCCAACTGGTTGGACTTGCCACAATTAAGCAACAAAAAACCTTGATGTAGTTTTATTACATGATTTAACGCTAAAAACCGTACTTAGACGGCTTTGAGTACGGTTAACGCTTAAATTTGGTTTCCAGCACGACTGCAGAATTAGTGCGCTCTACCCCATCTAAATTGCCGATATCGTCTAATAAATGACTGAGTTGTTCGGTGCTTTGGGCCTGCACCACGGCAATCAGATCATATTCGCCACTAATGGCATATAGCTCGCTAATTTGCGGAATTTGTTTTAATTCGACATTGGTTTTGGTGGTGAGTTTTTGCTTCACTTTGATTGATACATGCGCAGACACTAAAGAACTGACAAATTTTTCGCCATACTCAACCACGTAGCCTTTAATCACGCCGGTTTTCTCAAGTCGGTCAATGCGGTTCTGTACCGTTGACCTAGACAAATTAAGCATTCGGGCTAGATCGGTGATGCTGGTTCGGGCATTGCTTCGTAGAATAGAAAGTAACCGCTCTTCTTCTTTGCTTATCATTTTGCTAGATGCTCAGGTTAATTTGCTAAAACAAAATTGTATATTGCCAATAATGCTACTGCATTTTGCCTGGATTGCCCAATATAATAGAGGAAATCCCCAAAAACCGCGTTGTCGGTGAATCACAAAATCCAGAGGTTGCAAATGCAAGTCAGCAGAAGTTTATTCGATGAAGTGATGGTCCCTAATTATTCTCCGTCTCAGATTGTGCCGGTTCGTGGTGAAGGCTCAAAATTGTGGGATCAGCAAGGCCGTGAGTTTATCGATTTCGCCGGCGGTATCGCCGTGAACTGTCTGGGTCATTGCCACCCTGCTTTAGTCAAAGCGCTCACTGATCAAGCCAATAAACTGTGGCATTTATCAAATACAATGACCAACGAACCCGCGTTAATGCTGGCAAAACGTTTGGTCGACAACACTTTTGCAGAGAAAGTTTACTTCGCCAACTCAGGCGCAGAAGCAAATGAAGCCGCCCTGAAATTAGTACGTCGCGTTGCTTTAAATAACTACGGCCCGGAAAAAACCCAAATCATTGCCTTCAAACAAGGTTTCCATGGCCGGACGTTGTTCACTGTCACCGTTGGTGGCCAGCCAGCTTACTCAGACGGCTTTGGTCCAAAACCGGCGGATATTGACCACGCTGAATACAATAACCTCGACAGCCTGAAAGCCCTTATTTCCGATAAAACCTGTGCTGTGGTGTTAGAGCCATTGCAAGGCGAAGGTGGCATCATTAGCCCGACCCTTGAATTCATTCAGGGTGTTCGCGCCCTTTGCAATGAGCACAATGCACTTTTGGTGTTTGATGAAGTGCAATCTGGTGTCGGTCGTACCGGCGACTTATATGCCTACATGGGGCTGGGTGTTATTCCTGATGTACTGACCACAGCAAAAGCTTTAGGCGGCGGTTTTCCTATCGGCGCCATGTTGACCACTACTGAGCTGGCAAAACACCTTGTTGTTGGTACACACGGTAGTACTTATGGTGGAAATCCACTGGCTTGCGCCGTTGGTTTAGCAGCTTTTGATACGGTAAACACTCCAGAAGTTCTGAACGGTGTTAAAGCGCGCGAGCAATTGTTCCGCGACGGTTTAAACGCCATCAACGCCAAATACCATGTGTTCAGTGAAATTCGTGGTAAAGGTCTATTGTTAGGTGCCGCTTTGAATGCGGACTACGCAGGCAAATCCCGCGACTTCATGTTGGCTGCGGCCGAACAAGGTTTATTGGTGCTGATGGCCGGTTATAACGTGGTGCGTTTTGCCCCATCGTTAATTATCCCGGAAGCAGATATCAAAGCTGGCCTTGAGCGGTTTGAAGCTGCCGTTGCAGGCATTGTCCAGGCAACGGCTAAAACTGCTGGCTAATTGCCAAACCGGACTAAAGCTAAGTGGCACAGCAGACAAGCGCCACTTAGCGATGAGTCCTGAGGTCGCTGATGAACGTTTTTGTCATTCGCGATATTAAGCTTGTTGTTGTGTTAACTGATTAATGGAAACTACTCAATGTTATTGATCCGCCCGATCCAACAATCGGACTACCCGGCACTGATGCAAATCGCCACTGAATCCGGCGCTGGTTTTACATCATTGCCAGTAAATGAGCAAAAACTTAAACAAAAAATTGCCCATTCCGAACATAGTTTTGCGGTGGATACTGATAAGCCTGGTAATCAGGGTTATTTGTTTGTACTGGAAGATACCGAAAGTGGTGAAATTCTTGGCACTTCAGGGATTGAAGCTTCGGTCGGACTAACTACACCTTTGTACCATTTTCACCAAAGTACTGTGGTTCACCATTCGAACGAGTTAAATGTGTTTAACCCGGTCGAAGTTTTAACCATGTGTAATGACTACACTGGTGTTTCTGAAATTTGTACCCTGTTTTTACGCGAGTCCTATCGCACTGGTCTCAATGGCCGGTTTTTATCTAAAGTGCGGTTTTTGTTTATGGCTGAGCAGCCAAAACGCTTCGCTAAACTAGTAATCGCAGAAATGCGTGGTGTCGCTGATGACAACGCGTTACCGCCATTCTGGCAATGGCTGCAAACCTATTTTTTTAGTATCGACTTCCCGACCGCAGATCACATGATTGGTGTTGGCAATAAAGGTTTTATCGCCGATTTGATGCCACGTCATCCTATTTACGTCAGTTTATTGCCGGCCTCAGCACAACAAGTGATTGGCGAGGTGCATGAAAATACCAAACCGGCACTGAAGCTGTTAGAAAACGAAGGTTTTATTCATCGCGGTTACGTCGATTTATTCGATGCAGGTCCAACCGTTGAAGCCCAATTAAAACAAATTAAATCCGTGCGGCAAAGTCACCGCGTGAAAGTGCAGATTGAGCCCGATGCTGCGTTGCGTAAAGGTGCGAATCAGCTAGCGGTCTGTAATTGTGAGACGCTAAACTTTCGCGCCACTTTTACCGACGATTGCCGTTTTGACACCGAGCAAAATGCGTTGTTGTTAAGTCCAGAAGCGGCAGACGCTTTAAAAGTGACTAACGGTGATTTAGTTCGTTATTTAAATTTAGACCGAGGTGCCAAATGAGTCAGCAAGTGCAATTTATCCAAGGCCAATGGCAAGTTGGTGCCGCGCAACTATTTAGTTCAATCAATCCAGCGAATGGTACAACCATTTGGCAAGGTCAAGCTGCCGACGCGCAACAAGTTGACCTCGCGGTAAAGACTGCCCGTACCGCTTTTATTGAGTGGTCCCAGCGTTCATTGTCTGAACGCATTGTTATCGTGCAAGCGTTTGCTGAACAGTTAAAACAACACGCCGAAGCAATGGCGACTCTGATTGCAGAGGAAACCGGTAAAGCGCTGTGGGAAAGCCGAACCGAAGTCGCGGCAATGACCGGTAAAATTGCCATTTCCATCAAAGCACATGCTGAACGTACCGGCACCGTAGAAAATGCGATGCCTGGCGCCAAAGCTTTTATCCGGCATAAACCACACGGCGTGGTTGCGGTGTTTGGTCCTTACAACTTTCCGGGCCATTTGCCGAACGGACATATTGTTCCGGCCATTATTGCCGGTAACGCGGTACTATTTAAGCCGTCGGAACTGACGCCAAAAGTGGCCGAGTTTACCGTTAAGTTATGGCAGCAAGCCGGCATTCCTGCTGGCGTGATCAGTTTATTGCAAGGTGAAGTAGCAACGGGTAAAGCACTGGCAAGTCACCCTGGTATTGATGGTTTGTTTTTTACCGGCAGTTCTAACACCGGGCATTTTTTACATCAACAATTTGCCGGGCAGCCAGGTAAAATTCTGGCACTGGAAATGGGTGGCAACAACCCATTGATCGTAAAAAATGTCCGTAATGTCACTGCCGCTGTGCACGACATTATTCAATCGGCATTTTTAAGTAGTGGTCAACGTTGTACCTGTGCCAGACGCTTATTTCTGGAAAACTCTGCCAATGGCGATGCCATTTTAGAGAAGCTGATTGCAGCGACGCGACAAATCCGTGTTGCCGAACCTTTTGCCGCTGAGCAGCCATTTTATGGCGCGATGATCAGTGAAAAAGCCGCCCTTGGTATGGTCAAAGCGCAAGCGGACATTCAAGCCGCTGGCGGCATTTCGTTGCTTGAGTTGACGCATATTCAGCCTGGTACTGGTTTTGTTACACCAGGTATTATTGATGTCACGGACGCCGCACCAATGGCAGATGAAGAACATTTTGGTCCGTTACTCAAAGTGCACCGCTACGACAATTTTGACAGCGCCATCGCTGAAGCAAACAACACGTCCTACGGCTTATCTGCCGGTTTATTGGCAGATGACGCAGCAGATTATCAATACTTCTTTGCCCGCATTCGCGCCGGTATAGTCAACTGGAACAAGCCAATCACTGGAGCTTCCAGTGCTGCACCTTTTGGTGGCATTGGCAAAAGTGGCAATCATCGCGCCAGCGCTTATTACGCTGCCGATTACTGCGCTTATCCGGTGGCGTCGGTGGAAGCTGACGAGATTTCTCTACCGGCAACACTGAACCCGGGGCTGACTCTCTAAGGTAGCTGATGACCGGTGACTGCCAGCGGGCCTTTTCCGCTGCAGAAACCGGCGCTGTGAGTAGTGTTCGCTATTGCCGACACCACTGCCATTTAAGGTACAATGCCAAGGTGTCCAGACCGACTCGACACTCTGGCAGGAAAATTTTCATTATTTAACTTTATATTGCTGTTTAATATAGGATTTACCATGCACACCAATGTCACTGAGCTGTTTGCCAACCTTTGGGAAAACTACCTGACGGTTACCCCTTCAGCCGATAAAATTCACGCCCTGCTTGGCTCGTCACAACAAGATGATGTGATTAATGATCACATCGCTTTACGGACCTTTAATTTGCCAGAGATTGGTTTGGAAAAACTGGCAGCACATTTTTTGGCCTTAGGTTATGTTGAAGGCGGCGAATATCATTTTGAGTCGAAAAAACTATACGCCAAGCACTATGAGCATCCGGATGCAAACGTCCCTAAAGTGTTTATTTCAGAATTATTATTAGAAAAATGTTCTCCTCAGTTACAGCAAATTGTGAAGAACTTGGTCGCGCAGCTGGACCCTGCGGTGACAACCGCAGACAATTTTTTGTATTCAGGCCGGCATTGGCCAATTGATCAAGCAACTTATCAAACACTGCTGACGGAAAGTGAATATGCAGCCTGGACTGCGGTTTGGGGCTTTCGCGCTAACCACTTCACGGTATCAGTAAACGCACTGAGCAATTTTGAAACTTTAGATTCAGTCAATCAGGCGTTAAAAAAAGCCGGTTTTGCCTTAAATACATCAGGCGGTGAAATTAAAGGCAGCCCTGATGTGCTGTTAAAGCAGTCTTCGACGCTGGCCGACGAAGCACCGGTTGAGTTTACCGATGGCACGGCCATGATCCCAAGTTGTTTCTATGAATTTGCCCGCCGTTTCCCAACGGCAGATGGCAGCTTATATCGTGGTTTTGTCGCGGCTTCTGCGGATAAAATATTCGAGAGCACCAACGCCCGCTAGACCAGTTGTACATCCATGTATGTGACAAAGTTAGCTGTTAACGTCAATAAATGGCGTTGACAGCTGGCTTTGGTTACAGCCAACTACCTGCTCGATGAACCATTGTTGATAAAAGCTCGCCGCCGCGGAATCAAATCCATCAGAAGCTGGGTTGATAAAACCATGTGGGTACGGAGTTAAATAGCTTTTGATCCGCTCACGCTGCTGCATACGATGATGTAATGCCCCAACATCAAAGTGCGTTTCCTGCGCCCATATAACCGTAGTCGCTACACAAGGCTGTAACTCAACACAACTGC
>JAHJNE010000101.1 GCA_018820995.1 Gammaproteobacteria bacterium
ATATCCAAGTTTCATCATCGTTCCCCTAAAAAAAGCCGGCACAGCAACAGCCAAAATCCCTGGCATCACGGCGCCGGCAGGCAGAAACCTTAAAATGAATAACGGGCTGTTAATCGTACTGAGCGACCACTCTGATAATTGAGATCATGCAGGAAATTCGGATTCTGCCCGGTATTTTCCAACGACAAATCACCCCGCTCATCGTATTCCGTCACTCGTTGGCTATTGAGCAAATTAAACACTTTCACTTGCAGTAGCAGACCTTGCGCCCATTGCGGGTTATAAGACACCCCGGCATCAATGCTATAAGTCCATGGTGTCCGGCCAAATTGGCCGCGCTGGGTTAATACCTGTTCACCCGCTGCATTGCGACAGTACAAGGTCGAAGCAGCATATCGTTCGAACACTTCATACTCAGGATCATCAACGTCAAAGGGGGTATAGCCAAAACAGTTCAGCGGCCGGCCTGATTGCAGCAAGAAGTTGGCTGATAGTTCCAACTCGTCAGTTACTTCGTAACCACCAAACAACTTCAACGTGTGGCGGCGATCATTTGACAAATAACCGTCGGTACCATCGACAAACACTTTGTGGTCAAAATCGTTGGTTAAACCCGGCGATTCCGCTTCCAGCCAGCTGTTGACCAGACCTTCACTGTTGCCTTTGCTTTTCGCGTAGACATAACTGCCCTGCACAAACCAACCATCCACCCGCGATCTTTCCCAGAAAAACTCCAGAGCCTGATAAGTCCGTTTGTATTCATCCAGTTGCAAATAACTGTTTGGCACAGTGACCCGTTTTAATACTCCGTCGGCAGCGACATCCATGTCCATTTGCAGGTCACGGCCCGGATTTAAAATGATGCAGCTGGCTAAAGTGTCGGCATCAAAATCGTTGTAACCCTGATCTTCGGCAAATTCGATAAAAGCCTGGCGGCCACAATAATCGTCAACGCCGTTTTTCACTTCACGGGCGATAAACTTCACGCCACCGCTCCAGTTTTCGGTCAGTTCCTGCTGATAGCCAATAATCAGCTCGTCCTGCAACATCGGTTCTAAATCGGCGGATGCCACAGTGGCAGGTTCTGGCGAAGTACTACGACCACTTTCCAGAGTGTCCCCCAGTTTGCTACCAAGCTGGATCGGTGCGCGAGTCAGCGGGTCAACCTGACCGTCAAACAGGTAATATTCGGTAGTAACCGACTGCCAGTTTGATGCACGGATATTGGTGTTGGCGGCGATCGGAATAAAATAGCGTCCGGCATTGGCAAACAGTTTGGCGCTGCCATCACCATTGACGTCCCAGGCAAAACCAAGCCTCGGCGCCAGCATATTTTTGGCATCGACAAATGACACACCGTCGCTATTTAAATTGTCAAAAGACTCATTGCGAAGGCCGGCGTAAATCAGTAAGTCGTCGGTCAGCTGAAAACTGTCTTCGAGGTAAAGCGCTGAGTTTTTCACTTCATAACTGCCCGAAGGGGTTTCCCGCTGGCGTTTACGCACCACATTGGCGCCGGCGGCGACATCTGTACCATTCCAGCGATCGTCAAAGTCGACCGGGGTATAAATCCGGTAGAATACGCCGCCAGAATAAGTACTGCCGGCACGGGCTGAAGTAAAGGTTTCATTGTCATACCCAAAACGGATGGTATGGCTATCCAGCACCCATTCGGCGTCAACCCGCAGCGCTTCACGCTCGTCGGTGTCCGGACCGAAATTCAGCGTGCGGATATTAATCTCATTCCAGCACCCAACGTCGATGATATCGTCGGTATCCTGATCGTATATATCGACCAGTGGACACTCATTGCCCGGCAATGGATCGGGTGTGCTGTAATCGGCATCACTTTTCAGTGAACCGTAAAGCAGTCCTACCGTGAAGTTGTCGCTTAAATGGCCGGTGTATTTCCCAATCAAAATATTGCCGCCGCTACGTTCACTGTATTGCGTACGCAAATTACCATGCTGGCCGGTGTAAAATTTATCGTCCGGATTCAGATAGGTGGTGTAATCGCGCTCTTCAACATTGCGAATGCCGGTAAATTCCAGAATGTGCTCGCCGGTGATATACCAGTCCAGCTTGACTAAGCCGTTTGGTGAGTTGTTTTCAACACTGCTGCTGCGATCGGAACTATAGGAATCGGCGCTGTCTTGTTTGCCTTCGATTAAGCTATAAAAAAACAGCTTGTCTTCGATCAGCGGCCCCCCGCCCGACAAGCTGTAAGAAAGTTGGTCCGATTCATCTGCTGAGCGATACGCCGAATAATAATCACGACTTTGCGGGCTGGTGGCACTGCGGCTGACCACGTTTTTGCCATGGGCAGCAAGTGATGAGGGTTCATACACCATCGACGCATTAAACTTCCAGTCATTGCTACCACGTTTGGTAACAACGTTAATCACACCACCCAAAGCCCGGCCGTATTCGGCCCCAAAACCACCGGTTTTGACTTGCTGTTCACCAATCGCATCAAATGGCACCCGGCCGTATGATAAAAAAGTTCGGGCATTGGTCACATCAAAGCCGTTGATATAATAGCCATTCTCGGCAACAGAAGCGCCGCCAAACGACGCCAGTTTGCCAAAGCCAGAGTCACCACGCACTGTGCCTGGCGCGAGCATCGCCACATCACTGATATCACGGCCAATCGGCAGTAAATCTAACTGTGCTGCGGTAAACACCGTACTTGATTCGACTGAAGAAGTATCAATCGGGTTAATGCTGGACCCAGCGACGGCGATGCGCTCTATTTGATCCGCACTAAAACTGACGGCAGTCCCCGTGCCTAAAGCGACCGAAACTTCACGATTGATGCCATTGGCACTGACCTGATAACGACCACTTGGCAACTGTGAAAAATTAAAACGGCCATTGCCATCCGCTGTCAGTTCACGTTGTAAGCCGGTATCGAGGTTTTTCACTGACACCACGCTACCTTGAACTGTTTGTCCAAAGATCGAACCCACCGATAAGTCGGCATAGGCGACATTTTGCGCCAATGCCATGGTGATCATGGCGGCAAGCACTGAACGTGAAATTTTCTTTAACTTAGGATGTTGCATCTGTTCGCTCCCACGGTGTGCTGGCAAGGTTTGCCGGTTCTTGTTTTTATGCTGCTGCTTGTTTGGATTTTTTTACTTGTTGTTGATCGTCGCCAACGCCAGCTTTTACTTCGAACCGTGCGCAACGGCCACTACAGACTGGCACTATCAGCAATTGACGGTTTGACTATACAAGCAGCAATAGCAAGCAAGATATATCCAGTTGGGGGTAACCGGGCTGGCATAACATTGGATAAATTCTGAGCAGCTATTCCTTTAGCAGTAGATCAAGGTTTGGGGAAACTGTGCGCAATCGCCTGTTAACGCTTCGGCGCTGCAGCAAATAGCGGGCTTTGTTGCGATTGTTGATAAAACTGCAGCGGATCGCTGGCGTCTTCTGGTTGGGCGAATGGAATACAATTGATAAACAACGAAAACAGCTCTGCTTGCGAGCCAATTTCCAGTTTGCGGTAAATATTCTTGCGGTGAATTTTTACGGTGCCATCAGAGGTATTGAGTTTTTCCGCCGTTAACGCCGACGAATAACCGCGCAACAAATATAACAGCACATCCCGCTCTCTTTTGGTTAGCAGTGAGCTGGCAAAATTATTGAGGGTACATTGGACTTGCTGGTGCGTTTTGTCTTCAGCTTTGGGCTGCAGATGATGGGTTTGCACTGTGCCTGGCAATTCAACCGCCAGCTGATAATGCCGTGCCAGCGCCGACCACAACATTGGCAAAACCAACCGTAATGCCTGCAAATCAGCCGCGGTAAAGTCATTGCTATTGATATTACGTTGCATAAAAAACACCAGCGCCGTGTCTTCATCAATCCGCCACAGCACGTCGATGGAATCGGCCACACCGGTTTTAGAATAAAACGTTTGGTAATATTGGCTGGAGTAAAAATCATCGGGCGCGAT
>JAHJNE010000102.1 GCA_018820995.1 Gammaproteobacteria bacterium
CCTTCGAAGAAGTTCACTTTGCCTTCGTCGCGGTAATCCAGGATGTGGGTCGCGATGCGGTCAAGGAACCAACGGTCATGCGAGATCACCATGGCACAGCCAGGGAAATCAAGAATGGCGTTTTCCAGGGCCCGCAAGGTTTCAACGTCCAGATCGTTGGTTGGCTCATCGAGTAACAACATGTTGCCGCCGGCTTTTAACAGCGCCGCTAAGTGGACCCGGTTGCGTTCACCACCGGATAACTCGCCGATAAACTTCTGCTGATCGTTTCCTTTAAAGTTAAAACGACCGACATAAGCACGGCTTGGAATAGTGAAGTTGCCGATCTGCAGCATGTCCTGACCGTTGGAGATTTCCTGCCACACGGTATTTTTCGGATTCATGTTGTCGCGGAACTGATCCACGCTCGCCAGCTGCACGGTATCGCCTAAAGAAATCGAACCACTGTCGGCTTGTTCTGCGCCTGAAATCATCCGGAATAAGGTCGATTTACCGGCACCGTTGGCACCGATAATACCGACGATAGCACCTTTGGGAATGGCGAAACTTAAGTCGTCAATCAACACGCGATCGCCATAAGATTTACGCAGGTTGGTCACTTCCAGCACTTTATCGCCTAAACGTGGTCCAGGCGGAATAAACAGCTCGTTGGTTTCGTTACGTTTTTGGTAATCCTGGCTTTGTAATTCTTCAAACCGCGCCATCCGCGCTTTGGATTTGGCATGACGGCCTTTTGGATTAGTCCGCACCCATTCCAGCTCTTGCTTAATTGAGCGCTGGCGGGCGTTTTCTGTTTTCTCTTCCACTTGTAAACGCGCGTCTTTTTGCTCTAACCAGGAAGAGTAGTTGCCTTCCCATGGAATACCTTCACCACGGTCCAGCTCTAAAATCCAGCCGGCCACGTTATCCAGGAAATAACGGTCGTGGGTAATAGCGACGACTGTGCCTGGGTAATCGTGCAGGAAGCGTTCTAACCAGGCCACCGATTCGGCGTCCAAGTGGTTAGTCGGTTCGTCGAGCAACAGCATGTCTGGTTTTTCCAGCAGCAAACGGCAAATCGCAACCCGGCGGCGTTCACCGCCTGATAACACGTCAATACGTGCGTCCCATGGTGGTAAACGCAGGGCATCGGCAGCGCGCTCTAAGGTGTTGTCGAGGTTGTGGCCATCTTTGGCCTGAATAATGGCTTCCAGTTCGCCTTGCTCGCGGGCAAGTGCGTCAAAGTCGGCATTCTCGTCGGCATAAGCGGCGTACACCGCGTCGAGGCGGGTCAAAGCGTATTTGACGTCACTGACGGCTTCTTCCACTACTTCACGCACTGTCTTGCTCATATCGAGCTCAGGTTCTTGCGGCAGATAACCAATTTTGGTGCCGGCTAATGGTTTGGCATCGCCGTCGAATTCTTTATCCACACCGGCCATTATGCGCAGTAAAGTGGATTTACCAGAGCCGTTTAAACCCAATACGCCTATTTTGGCGCCCGGGAAAAATGATAAGGAAATATCTTTGAGGATGGTACGTTTAGGTGGGACGACTTTCGACACCCGGTGCATTGAATAAATAAATTGTGCCATGAAGCTTACTCTTCCTGCAGTGAAACAAGTGGCGAAATTGTACGTCATTTTTCCAGGCAACGGAAAGTGAAGGCATGGTCAGCGGCAATTAAATTCGCCAGCAAGGGGCGCTTTCTACGTTACTTTCTGCTCTAATAGCGCATCAGCTGTCATTTGGCAGCGTCTTTTTTATGCCAACAAAAGGAAACAGTCATGTCCGAGTATGCAAATGATCCTGTATTTCAAGAATTTATCGCTGAAGCTCGCACTCATGCTCAGGTTTGGGTTTTAGCGCATGGCGAAGATTTACTCGTGGTGGAATCAGTCGATTTTGAAGACACCGATGTGATGCCATTCTGGTCAAGTGAAGAAGCTGCCAAGCTGCATTGCACTGAAGAATGGGCTGAATACAAACCAGAAGCCATTGCACTGGATGTGTTTTGTGATGGTTGGTTAAAAGAAATGTATGACGATGGCGTGCTCATCGGCACCAACTGGGACGATTCTTTAAATGGTCCGGAAGTTGAACCACGTGAAATCCTGGAAGCGTTAGCTCAGGTACAGTAATGATTGAAGAAGAGGCCGGTTGCATTGTGAGCGAAGCGAACAAGACAACCGGCCTTTTTTATGCCTGAGAATTTAGTATTTTATAGCGTGAAACGCTATTGTATTTAGCCACGTGACGAGTGGCTTTGTTGGCGACGCTGCTGGCGGATGACCATCGCAAAAGCCAGTAACAACAACGAGGTTGTCGCTGGTGTTGACACCAAATTAGTTGGTTGAATGAACATATCCAACGCATATTGGTAACGTCCGGTTGGATCAAAACCAACATCGTTGCCGCCGACGGCTAAGGTGTAACTTCCTGCTGGTAATTTAAATCCCGCCAACGAACCACCCGATAACGGCGTAAAAGGGTCGGTGCCTGTGATGTAAGTCAGATACTCACCGGCAAAACCAAAGAAATTGTCATAATTTGAAAACAGCATGCCAGGGTCCAGCAACAGTTCACCGTCGTACAGACTAAATCCAAAGACGATATTTGACAAAACTGACACCGACAGTGTGCTCTCCTCAGTCAGATTAAACACCCAAAAATCAACTTCCCCAAAACCATAGTTACTGGTCCAGCCATTGTCACTGATGACTTCAGATTGGTAATTACCGCTATTGGGCAGCGCAATGATGGCAGCTTCAGTAGAAGGACTAAGCAAAGAGCCGAGGCTGAGCAGCAACACAAATGCCGCTGATTTGATATTAGAAATCATGTAAATACTCCAGAAATTAATATAAAGGAGGGCGCCCGTGCAGCGCCCCGTCTTTGTTGCTGACGTTATAAATTACAGGGCGCCGTTTTCCCAAGGGCCGGTAATGGCAAAAGTGACGCCTGGCGTCTGGATGTTGACAAATAACCAACGCTCATAAAAACAAGCACCAGCCCATTCGCTGGAAGTCATGCTACGACGAGCGCTGCCGTCAGTCGAGCTGCCAACGGAGCTTAAAAAGTTCGCTTTAGTACCGGCATATACCGCATCAATGGCCGCTAAATCGCCTTGATCCAGTGCGATACGGTTTTCAGCAAACGGGAAAGTGACGCCTTCGAGAGTAAGGCCAACCAATCGTTTTGGATTGGAGCCACCGTCTTCACACATCAGGATGTTGCCGCGCGGGCTGACGGCGATATTGTCCGGGCCATCAACCTGGCTACGGTTTTCTGACTCAAATACTAAAGTCAGTAGTTCTTTACGTGGGTCATAACAGAAAATCTGGCCCAGGCGAGCGGCGCCACCTGAGGTAGAAACAAAGAAAATCTTCCCGTCGTCGTACCAACAACCTTCACCACGCGCGATGATGGCGGCATCAGAAGCCTGATTAAAGCAGGAGAGAGTGAATGCATCAGGTTCTTGTACTTCTTGCCAGCTGACATTCCAGGTGCTGCCTGGCGTCAAACCACGGCGCAGGTCAACTCTTGGAGTATTGTCCAGCACCATAGCGAACAGTTTTCCGCCAGAGCGTAAGTCACCCCAGGCACCCGTAGGAACGAATTTATAAAACGCTGAGCTACCGGCATCTTCGGTTTGATAAACTATGCTCGTGGCCGGATCAACTGCCACAGCTTCGTGTGAAAAACGACCCATTTCACGGATTGGCTTGCCATCAGAGATGCCAAATCCCGGGACCTCGAACACATAGCCATGGAACAATCCTTGTGCGGATTGATAGGTTTCTTCACATGACAACCAGCTGCTCCAAGGTGTAATACCGCCAGCGCAATTGCGGATAGTGCCACCAAGGCTGTTGTAAGAAGATAAAAACTTCCCTTGTACCGTATCAAATAAAATATTTGAAGTACCACCCCGTTGTGCCGAGTTATACACACCGCGACCACCGCGAGGCGCCGTATTGTGGCCAGAACTACCTTGTTCATGGTTGCGGACCAGGCAAATGACATTGCCTTTGACCGCAGCAACACCCATGCCGTCGTGAGAGCCGGACGTTGGTGAACCGTCAGATTGGGTCGAGCCCGTCCAGCCAAAAGAGGTATATTCAAAACCATCTGGCAAAGCCAATAACGGTAAACCAGTGGCTTTGCATGGCTTGACACTTAATGGACCATAAGAGTCGGAGTAAGGCAGGCTGGCGGCCGATGCCTTGCCAGCTAACATTGCAAAAGCGGTGCTGGCGGCGGCAACGCCTGTGCCTTTGATAAAATCGCGACGATTAATCGCAGTTAAGAGGTTTGAGTCTGCAGAAGTGGAACTTGTCATAGCTGATCCTATAGTTTTCAAAGTGAATTGGAAGTTTCTATGTTGAGTCTTTAAGTTCAGTGGTTATGGTTAGTCGTGCTGTTTAGCCGTCATACAGAGGTGTGACGCAGCCGTTGCAAGCATTCGCATGCAGCAACACCGGGTCCAGACTAAGTGGTGCAAGTGACAATGACTTGACTATAAAATGAACAGTTCATAGCAGAAATGAGAACGATAGGTAGCATATTTATGTAAATATAGTGACACTTGGTCGTGTAAGGATCAGCCTCCTGCCGCAGCTTCAGTCGCTCCAGCTTTCGCAGTCGCTGCGCTTCTGGCGGCCCGCATTTGCGCTTTTGCGTCAGCGGCGGTCCAACAAATCATCAGAATGGATAGTTCATAAAGCAACAGCATAGGCACACCCAATGCTATTTGTGATACCAAATCTGGCGGAGTTAATAGTGCTGCCACCAGGAAAATCAGCACGATGGCATGCCGGCGATATTGTTTTAACTGAGTACTGGTCACCAAACCCGCGGTTGCCAGCACCAGCAGCAAAATAGGCAATTCAAAACATAAGCCAAAGGCCAGAATCAATTTGATCACCAGTGCTAAATACTCACTCACCTTGGCTTCCAGTGCCACGCTGATAGCATCGCTATTGCCCGGTGTTTCGAAGCTGATAAAAAACTCCCACGCCAAAGGCATCACCAGATAAAAAGCGACGGCTGCGCCGATTAAAAATAACACCGGCGTTAAACAAAACAACGCCCGTAGGCTACCGCGCTCATGCTCGTATAGGCCCGGTGTTAAAAAGCGCCAGCATTGGATCAGGATAAAAGGCAGGGTAAAAAACAGCGCACTGAAAAAGGCCAGTTTCAGATAAGTAAAAAATGCTTCGTGCAGGGCGGTGTAGATCATTCTGCGGCCACTTTCCGGGCCAAAAATGGTTAACAGAGGTTGTTGTAAAAATTGATAAATCACACCGGAGTAGTTGTACGAAATAACGAAGGCTAATGTAAAAAATCCCAGGCAATACAACAAACGACGACGAAG
>JAHJNE010000103.1 GCA_018820995.1 Gammaproteobacteria bacterium
ACACTACTCCCAACCAGATAGCTGGTGAACCCTGAAGGCTTGGCTGGTCTGCTGCCATAACTGCAGCTGGTGGTTGGAGGTGGCTCGGTACCACCACCGCCGCTGGTAGCACCTTGGAACGTCACTGTCAGCTGGTAATTGCCGGTACCTTTATAACGACTGACTTTGACATAATGCTTGCCAGCAGCAGCGGCATTGTAAGTCCCGGTTTCCGGGTTACTGCTACTTTGGCCCGACAAAATATAACTGCCGCTACTACGATACAGATAAAAATCAAAATCGACGCTACTGCCATGACTGAGCTTCACCGTGATATTGCCGGTACTGGTGGTGTCGAAGCTGTACCAATCGACATCACTACTGCTGCCAATGGCGCCCGTGACTTGTTGATTGCTACAAAGACCGCTATCAGCGGTACCTTCGGTATTGTTGCTTTCAGATTCTTGTTGCAGACAGGCATGCGCATTGCTTGACAGCAATAACGCAACAGCGCCTAAAAGGACGTGTGCTTTCATTCTTGTGATCCTGCTTTATTGTTGTTTTATAGGTTTGGCAATAACGCCAGTTTGGTCACATCACGTCCGGGTGATTAACCCCTTTCGGGGTCAGCTGTTGGGCTGATTAAAAATGCATCCTGCAAGTATTTCAGCAGCCAGATCCGCAAAAACCTGACGACTAAACATTCGGGGGATTATCGAAGGGATCTACTCGTCGAACCACTCGGAGAGGTGGTAGTCCGATGCACAGCAATGCAGATTGACAGGCTTGGGTGCCTGCACTGATGATTTGTCGATGTACTGATTGCTCAGAACCGTCATTTCAACCCTGCATAAATTTGCTGAATAAGTGAACATTAATATGAAGCGCCAACCCTGCACTGTCAATCTGGCGAAACAGGAAAAAATGTAAATATAATAATAATTATTTGCAATAAAATAACGTTTTCTCTAAACTATTTCCACCTCAGTACCCAGCAGAACCTATAACTCAGAGAGTCACACAGCTCGGATATCTTCATCTAGTCAACAAGATCCACCCACAGAGCAACTTGGAATTTTCAGTCAAAAAAGGATTTTTTATGTTTCGAAAAATACTGCTCACCGCTTTGGTACTTCAACATAGTGTTGCTTGTGCAGACTTTTTAACTGCACTACAGGCTTACGAGAAAAAAGACTACGCCACGGCACAATTTGAGTTTTCGGCTTTGCTGCCACTGGCCAATGAGCAAGCGGCGTTTAATTTGGCGGCGATGGCTTTTAATGGTGAAGGTCAGGCAGTAGATAAAATAAAAGCGTTGGCTTATTTTGAATTCGCAGCAAGCTTTGGCCATCAACAAGCACTAGAGCAGGCGTTGCAAATCAAACAAAAACTCACTACGGCCGATTTCACCAAGGCGTCAGAATTGCTGGCTCAATTGACCAAAAGTGTTGTGATCCACGACAGCCAGCCTGAGATTGAAAAATCTGAACTGGAAGCTATCAAACGCGTCGCGCCAGAATATCCGTCCACCGCTGCCAGTCGAGGCCTGTTTGGTTATGTCACCATTCGATATGTCGTTAATGAAAAAGGTAATGTGATTGCTGTTGATGCTCTGGATTCATTTCCTGAACATGTGTTTGAACGCTCAGCGATGAACGCCGTTAAAAAATGGCAATATAAACCGACCGGTAAAAAGCAACTGGGCACGGTAAAAATGACCTACTCAATGGGGACATTAGATAAACGATCCATGGAGAGATGGCTGGATCAGTATCAAGTATGGCCTTACGCCGTAGCCGGCTCACCCCAACATCAGGAAGCCCTTGGCAGCTTCTTGCATTTGATGCATAACAACGCTGGCATCAATTTAGAAGTGGATGAGAACGCCAGTTTTGATCCGAAAAAATTACCATCAGAATTATTTAAGAAAAGAACCTATCACCGGCCGCAAGAAATCGAACACTTCAGTGGTTTTGCGCAAGTCACTGTCAATAAAGATGGCATCGTCACTAAAATTCTGCAGGCAAAGGATCAGAAATCGCATTCAGCTGACGAGATTTTACTGAACAAACCACTCGCCAACATCAGAAAAGCCGGGACTTACAACTTGGTTAGTCAAACGGACAACAAAGTGTCAATCATCCCTGTTGTCAGGGTCAATCCGCTTTACCGATATCAATATTGGTGGACTACCGCGGCCAAAAATGGCGATTTACGGGCGCAACGATTCTTAGCCTCAATGGATAAGCAATGGGAAAACTATTTGCTGGATAAAAATGATCCGCAGACCCAAACCTGGGCAGCCGCCAGAATGTTACTCGAAGGCGATAACGTGCTCGGCAAAGCACTGCTGGCCAAGGCACAACAGCAGAACTACCCGCTGGCGCAAGAATTAAAAGATTCGTTATAACAGGTTATTTTGCCTGATCAAAACAGCGCCGATGGCTCGAAGCTATCGGCGCTTTTTTATGGTCAGATATACCATCACTGTCGGATCCCGCCAAACATGAACCTCGAGTGGGAAAAAATTAAACGGCAGGGATTTGTTCAGAATAAATTCGAAGAAGATTAAAGATTGAAGATTGAAGATTGAAGATTGAAGATTGAAATTTAAGCCAGCGCCTGCCG
>JAHJNE010000104.1 GCA_018820995.1 Gammaproteobacteria bacterium
GCAGACACAATCGAACTCTGGATCCCTTCCGTTGCACCTGAGGTAAACACAATTTGACCACTACTCGCGCCAATCACCTTCCGCGCTAATGCCCGGGTGGCTTCAAGCTCAACTTTGGCTTTAATACCCGTGCTGTGACTACTGCTTGGGTTACCAAACACTGTTTGCATATGATGCAGCACTGCAGCAGCGGCACAAGGTAACACGGGGGTAGTCGCATTGTTGTCCAGATAAATTTCTTGCTGGCGCAACACGACGTTTGGCGTAGAGGAGATTGACACTGGATGCCCCTTATAACTGAATAATATAACTTATACCTGCACATCATAAGCAGGCAAACTGTTCCTCACAAGTGAAATCACGACGGAATGTATATTTCCAGACAATGCCGATAGCTAAAAAATAACATGCCCTCACTGAAAGTGTGAAGGTTCAGGTCTAGATAGCATGAAAATTAAGATATAGGTTGGCTAGGTGTACTTGGAGTCTACTATGAGGTTCGTATGAATCGCTCCTGCATTTGCGGCATACCATCCATCCCTGGATATCGCCGAAAATCGCTCCTGCATTTGCGGCATACCATCCATCCCTGGATATAAAAAAACTCCGCATGCGGAGTTTTTTGTTTTAACCAACTAAATCTTTTGGGATATCGGGCCGTAATGCTGACCAGACTTTGCCACTTTCTTTACCGTATTTACGCACCGCAAACACCACTTCATCATGTTTGCCCGCTTCAGCGTACAACTTAAGTTGATGGTAGTACTTGCGCGCCAATTCACGGGACTCTGGTTGAGAAAAGTAAAAACGGGCAATCTTACGGTATAACCCCCTGAACCCGTTGAGGATCAGCACATAAATTCGATTTGACGAATGCAATGCCAGTTCATGATTCAGATTATAATCAAAGTCAGCAAAAGCTTCGGCGGTATCTTCAAGCGACTCAGCACCCGCAAACACAGCAATCACTTCTTCACGATGTGTTTTAATCGCACCACGGATATAAATCGCACTGATATTCGTCCGGGCCGACAGGAGTTCATCGACCAGCTCCGGCATCCGCTCTTCATCGAGCCGTGCCAAAGTTTCCAGAATATTAAGACCTGAGGTTTCCCAGAAATTATTTACTTTGGTCGGTTTACCATGTTGGATAGTCAACCAACCATCACGCGCCAACCGCTGTAAAACTTCGCGAAGCGTGGTACGGGTAACACCGATTAATTCTGACAGCTCACGTTCGGCCGGTAAAATAGACCCTGGAGCAAATTTGCCATTCCAAATGGATTCAACAATGTATTCTTCGGCAAAACCCGCCGGGCTTTGTGCTTTTATGAGGTTGGTCATCCGGATTTGTCCGTTTTAGTTGTAGGTCTCACCATGATTGCGACTGATTGTACCAGAGCGAAACGAGTTAACAAGCCATGTGGCAAAAATTGCACTTTGCTATTGATCGCAAAGGTTGTTTTAGCTCGCATTTTCGCTTAGATTGTCGCTTGGGGAATTTCTACGTAAGCCAACAAGGGAAATCAGATGTTTGCAGCAGTGGCTCGTTGGCCAAAACAACGCTGGCCTTGGGTACTTTTATCATTCAGTGCGCTAACATTATTGTTAGTCGCGTTATATTTTCAATACGGGATGTCTCTCGGCCCATGTATTAAATGTGTTTATCAGCGCTTTGCCATCGTCGGCATTTTGCTGGCTGGTTTGGTTGGTTTGTGGGGGCGGAATTCGTCGTTGCTGCGCTGGACCGCTTATATTGGCTGGGCAGTAGCTGCTGGCTGGGGCTTGAAAATAGCGCATGACCAAGTGCTGGTCGAGGAAATTGTAAGAAGTGGTGGTTTTTCAACTTGTGCAATTTTTGCTGAATTCCCAACCTGGTTACCTCTCGACACTTGGTTACCTGCAATCTTCAACCCTACAGGTATTTGTGGTGATGTCAGCTGGCAATTCTTGGGCTATTCAATGGCTTTTTGGATGCGAATTATTTTTGCCGTTTATTTGTTAGCTGTTGTGATTGTAATGGCTAGTCAGTTGAAAAAACACAAGTACAACCCTTACGATTAAAACATTCTAAATCAATTGTCATCGAAATAATAAAAAAGCGCCTAAGGCGCTTTTTTATTATTTTGCTGAACGTAAAAGTAATTAGCTGACAATGGCCAGTAATTCAACATCAAACACCAGCGCACTGAATGGTGCAATTGAGCCACCAGCACCACGTTCGCCATAAGCCAGCTCATGTGGGATGTACAAACGATATTTTGAACCGACTGGCATCAGTTGTAACGCTTCAGTCCAACCAGCAATCACACCGCCAACTGGAAATTCTGCTGGTTGACCACGATTGTAAGAGCTGTCAAATACTGTACCGTCAATCAAAGTACCATGGTAATGCGTACGCACTGTTGATGCACGTGTTGGTTTCTCACCATCACCCTGCACTAACACTTCATACTGTAAACCGGAAGCTGTCACGACCACACCAGCTTTGTTCGCATTTTCCGCTAGGAAAGCTTCACCGGCACCAGCGGCCAATTTTGCCTGACTTGCCTGAGCTTCCTGCATCCGGGCGCCAATCACTTCAAACGCAGCGCGGATTTGGTCTTCAGATACTTCTGGCTCATCGCCATAAAAAGCGGCGGCTAAACCAGCTGCAACTGCTGCGATATCTAATCCATCAAATGGATTGTCAGCAAGTTGCTGCCCCATTTGTAAACCGATGCCATAACTGGCGTGTTGTTCTAACGTCGTAAATGTCGACATAAAAAATCACTTCTGGTGATGCGCCATCAGGCGTCGTTTAAAATCAGACTTTTGATTTAAAAGTCCCGTAAAAAAACCATGCTAGCCGATCTTGGCAAAATTGTCTTGCCATGGTGGTTGGATCAATCCGCTAGTTTTTGCAATTGTTGCCAGATATCGAATACCAGCAATTGATCTGCGGCGTTTAACTCGCCTGCATCAATCGCTTGTTGCAAACTCTGCTCGATTTGTCTCTGCAATGCATCCACCGTAAAAGGCAGCTCCTGCAATTGCAAGGTACCGACCGCAAGATCGATATGACCGCGTAAATAGCCCGCGGCAAATAATTGGTCATCACTGGCGGTTGCCACACTTTGGTCAAAATAATTGGCCATTGCATATATGTAAGTTTCAGTAGGTTGCATGGCTAATCCTCATATCCAAGCCGGTACATGACGTAATCGTTATAACCACAAAGCACCTTCATCATGCCTTGTAAATCTTGATCAAGTGCAGCATCACCGCTGTCACTGATTAAAGGGCGGCCATTTAATTGCTGTAGTTTTGTTTTGGTGGCGACAAGCTGAATATTTTCGCGGCCAATAGCGCGTATCACTGCGGGAGATAATTGCTGATTCCCCCGCCCGAAGATATGCCCTTGGCCACCGATTAATGTGATCAGCAACTTGGTGGCCGCTGGTTTGATTAATGACTGGAGTTGATTCGCGGTGACATCCGATGCAATCAGCTGTCCGTTTTCTACCACATCAACACCCAGTAAGGTATTCGGTAATCCCAGTTCCGCCATCACTGCAGCGATAGTGCTGCCGGAGCCCATCACATAACGCACATCGGGATCCATCTGCGACACCACAAAAGCGGCTAAATCGTCCAGCACCAGTGCCTCAGATTCTTTACCAGAGGATTTTACACTTTGTACATAACGCAGTTCGGTTGGGATCTGCATTTCACCAAATCGTTTGGCGCGAACGGCCCCTTGTCGAAAGGCCACTTCGTCGATATCCATGACTTGAGCTTCCTGCACTGTGACCAACTCACCTTTGATCATTTGCGCCACGACTTTGCCGGCAGCAGCAGGCGTTATCGCATAAACGCCAGAGTGAATTTTACAGCCGGCTGGAATTCCGAGCACTGTGGTATGTTCATCTACGACTGCGCAGATATTGCGTGCAGTACCATCGCCACCAGCGAATAATAATAAATCAATGCCTTCTGCGGATAAGCAACGGGCAGCTGCTTCAGTGTCTGAGGCTGTTGTCGGTTCGCTCACACTTTGGTAATGCACAGTGACCGAAAAGCCAAGCTCAAGGGCTAGGTCTTCTCCCATCGCGCCCGCGACGGTTAGTATATGCAGTTGTTCTTTATACGGTAATAACTCGGTCAATGCAGCTTTGGCCCGCTGCGGCGCGAGAGGCACGGCGCCAAGCGCCAGAGCGGCTTCGGCAACACCATCACTGCCTTTGAGTGCAACACTACCGCCAATGCCAGCCCATGGATTGATAATCAGCCCCAACTTAAAAACCTGTGGCTTCAATGTGGGGATAGATTCAGACATGCCAAGACACCCAAAATAGAATTAAAAATAGAATTGATGACGACTTTTTACTGCGCAGTGGCGACAAAGGAGCCATGCTAACGTTACTAAAATATTGACCCGCTGCCGATACGCCAGCTGAGCCTGATGTAAATAACGGCCGGCATTGTAACCATTGTCAGGCATTTTTCCCAGCATGGTGCTCGAGAAATGCCTTGAAGTTTTTTTACAACAGATTGCATCCAGACATTTGCTGCTTTAGATTAGAACCATCTATTAAATGGTCGGACCTTATCATGTCGTCTTTGCTGGAGAATTTCACTGCGCTACGTCAGGCATTTAACAAACACACTTATCCGGAACTGAGTACGCGCCGCGCACAACTACAGGCACTTCGGCAGCAAATTCTGCTGCAACAAGCTGCGCTACTCACCGCTGCGCGAGCTGATTTTGGCCAGCGTTCTGACAGCGAAACAAGGTTACTTGAAATTCTTCCAAGTATCAGCAGCATTGATTACAGCCTGAAAAAGTTATCAAGCTGGTTAAAACCCATTCGCCGCCATGTTGGCTGGTTATTTTTGCCAGCAAAAAACTTTGTATGCTATCAGCCGGTTGGGGTTGTTGGCGTAATAGTGCCCTGGAATTACCCAATATTTTTAAGTTTAGGGCCGCTAATTACAGCCATCAGTGCCGGTAATAAAGTCATGGTGAAGTTGTCAGAATTTACACCACAGACCAATCAAGTGTTAAAAAGCATCATTGAAAACGCATTGCCCGACTCTGCACTGGTGATTGAAGGTGATGCCGACATCGCCGCTTCATTTAGCCAATTGCCATTTGATCATCTGCTTTATACCGGTTCCACCGCCGTCGGTAAGCTTGTCATGCAAGCCGCCAGCAAAAACCTGACACCTGTCACCTTGGAACTCGGTGGCAAGTCACCTCTTATTATTGGCCCTGATATTGACGTGAAAACCATTGCGGATCGGATTGTCTTTGGCAAAACGAC
>JAHJNE010000105.1 GCA_018820995.1 Gammaproteobacteria bacterium
ATCACTACGCACAACTGCTATAGTGCCACGATTAAAAATCGCTTTTCCGAGCACTCCCGCTTTATTGATCAACCGCACCTGCACGCCTTGCTCCATCAAACGCGCGGCAAAACCAACTGACGCATCATCATCGCCATTCACCAACCAGCCAAGGTCGTTGACTAAAGGCTGCTGTGTATTGGCCTGCTGCTCAGTCGCTTTGTGGTCAGTGGCTGCGCTTTGATTGCCTGCGCTTTGATTGCCTGCGCTTTGATTGAGCGTACTTTGATTGACGGCGCTTTGAGCTGCGTTGTTATCATGCAGCGCCATCAGTAGTGGATGAGGTTTAAACTCCTGCACACTTTGGGTAATGTCCTGCCCGACTTCCCATGCAGTCAGACCCAGCATCATTGTCAGGTTCCAGGCGGTGTTGTCATACATGACAGAGCTACCATCGCGTAGAGTACGTTGATACTCCTCGAGCAATACTTCGTCTTTAATTGTGGCGTTAAATTCGAGGATCGCGTTTAGCAAACGCGCTTCCGGTTGCCGCGCGCGGATCACCAATGCGCCTTTGGGTACCGTTTTTTCGCTAAACTTTTGCCCCAACTGATCGGTAATTTGCCTTACATTGATTGCGGCTGTGGTTTGCTGTACGTCAATATTCTGCGCCTGCAACAACGACACAAAATGTTCCAGGCGCTTACGATTGGCGGTTGGCAAGATCACATAACTTTTGTTGGCATACGGGCTGTTGCCGGACGTGACCAGTTGTCGGTCTTTAACAAAATCGCGATAAATGTCTTTGCTATGTGCTGCCAACGTATCCAGATTAGCCAACGAACTCGTCAGTTGATGATGAACTGACTGCGCATACGTGCGGATTAAGCCATTCTCAAGGCGGACACCATCTTCGGCTGTGCGGGCTTGTTCATATAAAATGTGAACCGCACCCCGGTATTCAGCATAGTTGGAATAACCTGGATACAGGTTTTCAAACCACTCACCGGTGTAATAAGTCCATTTTTTCTGGTCAAAACTCGCCGATTGGTCATTGGCGAAAACTTTGCCCCACTTGTGTTTGCTTTGTGGAATATTGGTATTGATCGGTTCACGCGAGGGGCCAAACAGGAACGTATCACCAGAGCCCATCTCATGCCCATCAATCATTAATTGTGGATACCATTGATTGATCAAAGCGACCCGGCCGCGGGTTTCCGGCGCCTGTAACAAGTAAAAATCCCGGTTCAAATCATAATAGTAGTGATTCGAACGGCCATAAGGCCACACGCCGGCATGCAACATCGATTGCCCATCAACATTCGGCGCCGTGCCGCGGTGCTGTTCTAACATCTTGGTAAACCGGGCGCGGCCGTCAGGGTTCATCATTGGGTCGACCAATACAACCATCTTCTCCAGCAGCTGAGTGATCTTTGGATCGTCCGCTGCAATCAGCTGATAAATTAACGCCAAAGCAGCATCGGCACCGGAAGACTCGTTGCCATGGATTGAATAGGCCATCCAGGCAATCGCAGGTAACTCTTCAATAGTCTGTTCCAACTGTCCGGACGATTGTCCAGACGGATCGGCCAATGACTGAACCTTCTTTTGAATTTCTGGCAGCTGTGCCAGATTTTTAGAGCTTGAAATGGCTAACAGATGCAGCGGTCGCCCTTCATAACTAGTGGCGTATTGCTGATAAACAATTTTGTCGCTTTGGCTAGCCCACAATTGAATCAGTTGGTTGATTTGCTCTGGCGTGGCCGTTTTTGTCCCGACGGCAAAACCTAATACTTGTTCTGGCGGCGTGATGGCCGGATTTACTTTGTCCGGCGTCAGTGACAACGGATAGTCCAGTGCTGGTGCAGCCGTAGGTTTCATGAGAACGGCGGCCTGACAGCTAAGTGCGGGTACGCTGCACAATAAGCCAGCTATGAGTAAACGAGTAGAGTTTCTGAGCCTGAGTTTTGCTTTGTTCATCGTGGTATGGCTTCCTGTAACAAACTGAGAAACACCTGCTACCGCCAAATTAATCATAGCGACCTGCTCGCAAGTGCGTTAAGCGACAGCAAAAGTGCCTGCAGGTTGCAACTGCAACCGTATCAAAGTTGTACAGAAAGCGGACAAGGCTGTACAGCCGAAAGCTACAACTTGCGACTGGCGGTTATTTATGTTGGTTAAAAAGATGAAATGCTTTATTGCCGTGAATTGGTGCAGGTAAAGGTTTTGCCGCTTTATGTAAACGGCGAATATACGTCAGTTACAGTGGCAGTTGATCCGGCCCGACACTTGGCTACACCAGCAGGCTTACTTCGAAAGTAGGACTTGCCCTTATTACCCAAGCCACAAAGGCAGCCGAGTTGCTGCCTTTCCTAAACACAGTATCTTGTATTGAAAAAGCGCCAGCAGAATCAGCTTCAGTGGTCCAATGAATACCGGCGACTAACCGTTGTGGAGCTTTAGGCGACGCAGTTACCTCGGCAACAATGGTAATACGGTATGTGGCGCCTGATTAAAACGAATAACGCCCGCAAGTGTTTTTGCATCGCTAAGTAGAACCTGACACTGTAACAGCTGGCAATGGATCCGCTTCGCAAGGTCTGCTGGCGCCGACTCTACGACCACTTCTCGCTCAAACTGTAACGTCACTCCGGTCATCTCAGGCAAAAAATACTTCCCAAGCCCGGCTAAGTCTTTTAATAAATTATCAAA
>JAHJNE010000106.1 GCA_018820995.1 Gammaproteobacteria bacterium
AAAATTGCCAGCAATCAATTCAGTAAATAGAAAAATCGAACGCATTGAATTGCCACTTAACACTGAACAGCGATTTGATTTAATGGAATTGCTTCAGGTGCTCGCCACAAAATCAATCAATTTGTTATGGGTCGAAGCGGGGAGCGTATTGGCGAGTCAATTCTGGAGCCAGAATTTAGTCGATGAACTGGTGCTCTATCAAGCTCCCATGTTGCTCGGTCAGAATGCGACACCGATGTTGCGATTACCAGAATTTAGCAGTATCACTGAAACACCGCGCTGGCAGTGGCAAGATGTATGTAAAATCGGCGACGACTTAAGGTTGATTGCTCGTCTTAAAGGACATGAATGAATGTTTACCGGAATTATTGAAGCGACCGGAGTGCTGGTTCAAGTATCACCCCATGCCACTGACTTGTCGCTACGAATTCAAAGCTCAACCCTGGACTTTTCCGATGTGAAGTTGGGGGACAGTATCGCCAGTAACGGTGTTTGTCTGACCGTCACCGCTTTTGGTAATGATTGGTTTCAGGCTGATTTATCGACCGAAACGTTATCGAAAACAATGTACCGCCAGTATAAAACGGGCCAGCTGATTAATCTTGAAAAAGCATTGTTGCCTACGACTAGGCTAGGTGGTCATTTGGTCAGCGGTCATGTTGATGGTGTTGCGACTGTGAGTCGCATCGAAAAAAGTGGCAGAGCCTGGCAGATTTATATCAAAACGCCGGTTGAACTTAGTAAATATATCGCTGAAAAGGGCTCTATAACGATTGATGGCGTGAGTTTGACTGTCAATGAGCTGATTGGCGAAGAGTTCCGTTTAACGATAGTGCCGCATACGGCACTGAATACAACCTTACAAAGTTTACAGCCAGGCACTTCGGTGCATGTGGAAGTAGATTTGCTGGCACGATATCTTGAACGATTATTAACAGGCAATCAGGCACCGGCAAAACAAGGTGTCAGTCTGGAGTTATTACAACAACGTGGCTTCCTCTGAGCCTCAACGGGTCACTACCCCAAGGTGAGTTATGCAATTAAATACCCCGGCTGAAATTATCGACGATATCCGTAACGGTAAAATGGTCATCCTGATGGATGATGAAGATCGCGAAAATGAAGGTGATCTGGTGATGGCCGCTGATTACGTGACACCAGACGCAATTAATTTTATGGCAACTTACGGACGGGGGCTGATTTGTTTAACGCTGACCCGCGATCGTTGTAAGCAGCTTAATTTAGAACTCATGGTCGATAAAAATAAGTCGCAATTTGCTACGGCTTTTACCGCTTCAATTGAAGCGGCTGAAGGGGTCACGACCGGCATTTCTGCAGCAGACCGCGCTCGCACTGTAAAAGCAGCAGTTGCTCGGGATGCGAAGGCATCAGATATTGTGCAACCAGGGCATATTTTCCCGCTGATGGCACAAGACGGCGGAGTGCTGGTGCGAGCCGGGCATACCGAAGCTGGGTGTGATTTGGCAAGACTTGCAGGTTTGGAACCGGCTTCTGTTATCGTCGAAATTCTGAATGATGATGGCACCATGGCGAGGCGACCAGATTTAGAAAAAGTTGCCGCAAAACATGGTATCAAAATAGGCACTATCGCTGATTTAATCGAATATCGTAATTTGCATGAAACTACGATTGAAAAAGTAGCGACTTGTAAATTACCCACTGAAGTCGGCGAGTTTGATCTGGTAACTTTCCGCGACACTATTGATAACCAAATTCACTTTGCGTTGGTAAAAGGCGAAATCTGCGCTGAACAACCAACGTTGGTCCGGGTGCATTTACACAATACTTTCAGTGATTTGTTATTGGCTGATCGCGCCGCAAATCGCAGTTTTTCATTGCATAGTGCGATGCAACGGATTAACGACGAAGGTGGTGTGTTAGTGCTGTTGGGCAAACATGAAACGACCGAAGATTTGATGACCACAGTCCAAAACTTTGAAGCGGAAGATAAAGGCGAAAAGCCGGTGACGGCACCTTGGAAGGGTACTTCGCGCAATGTCGGGGTTGGCTCGCAAATTTTGGCCAGTCTCGGCGTACGTAAAATGCGACTACTGAGTCAGCCGAAGCGTTACCATGCCTTATCAGGATTTGGTCTGGAAGTGGTCGATTACGTTTCTGAGTAGCGTGCAAGGCCGCAATTGTGAATAAACACTAGTCGGATGAGGCTAATGTTGTGCTATCATATGCGGCCTTTTTAAAACAGTTTTTTTTACCCCAAATAATTGAAGATGCAGCGCGGCGACCAGCGAGTGAGACTGGCGCTCAAGTGAAAGAGTGCAGGCAGCTAAGCTTCAGCTTCTAGGATGAAGGGTATCTACCCAAAATCATTGAAGATTCGGGTAGGCGACGAGTGAATGAGACCCCAGGAGCATAGCGGTTCTATGTGACTGAGGTGAAAGAACAAAGGCAACAACCCCGAATCTTCTAGGATGAAGGGGATAACTTCCCACCATATCGAGGATGACTCATGCAAGTAATTGAAGCAGGTTTAGCCGCCAAAGGTAAAAAGTTTGCCATTGTGGTGGCACGTTTTAATAGCTTTATTGTGGAAAGTTTATTAGACGGCGCGCTGGATACTTTAAAACGTGTCGGCGACGTCGCAGAAAACGACATTACAGTCGTACGCATCCCTGGCGCTTTTGAACTACCTTTGGCAGTTCAAAAAGTTGCAGCAAGCGGCAAATACGATGGCATCATTGCACTGGGTGCAGTGATCCGCGGTGGTACACCGCATTTTGAATATGTGGCTGGCGAGTGTGTGAAAGGTATCGCACAAGTATCAATGCAATTTAGCGTCCCTGTTGCTTTCGGTGTGTTAACAGTTGAAAGCATTGAACAAGCGGTCGAACGTGCTGGCACCAAGATGGGCAATAAAGGCGGCGAAGCTGCAATGTCTGCCCTAGAAATGGTTAACGTGTTAGCACAACTGTAGGATTTTTAGATGAAACCAAATGCGCGTCGTCAGTCTCGTTCGCTGGCAGTCCAAGGGGTTTATAGCTGGCAAGTCAGCAAAAACCCTATTGGTGATATTGAGCAACAACTGTTGCTCGAACAAAATACCAAACATCTGGATGTTGGTTATTTCCAGGATATTCTCCGTGGTGTTGCGGTAAATTTTGCGGTACTCGATGAAGCGGTAAAACCTTTTATTGATCGCCCTTTTGAAGAAATCGACCTGGTCGAGAAAGCCATTCTGCGTGTGTCAGCTTATGAGCTGAAATTCCGCCTTGATGTGCCCTATAAGGTGGTCATCAACGAAGCCATTGAATTGGCTAAGGCCTTCGCCGCCGACGACAGTCATAAGTTCGTCAACGGCATCCTCGATAAAGCGGTCAAGCTACTCAGACCAAATTGATGGAGAGCCGGCGAAAGTCGGCTTTTTTATGGGCGAATTTGAACTCATTGCACAATGTTTCAGTCAGGCTGGTCGCAGCAGGGCTGACGTAGTTATTGGTGTAGGTGACGACGGAGCTGTTGTGCAAGTGCGTGACGGTTTTGATCTCGTTGTAACCACGGATACTATGGTCGAAGGTGTGCATTTTTTTCCTGATGTCGACCCAAGGGCTCTTGGCCATAAGTTGGTTGCAGTCAACGTCAGTGATTTAGCAGCAATGGGCGCAGAGCCGGCTTGGTTGTCGTTGGCAATTACCCTGCCAAAAGTTGATGATTCTTGGCTGCAGGCATTTGCCGAAGGATTAAGCGAAACTGCAGATTATTATAACTGCCAGTTGATTGGTGGCGACACCAC
>JAHJNE010000107.1 GCA_018820995.1 Gammaproteobacteria bacterium
AATTCAGCCAGGCTTAACTTAACTTTTCGTTATATAGAAAAGCCGCTTTAGACCAGCCTAACTGGCTTTGGCAAGGTAAAATAAATATCTTTTTTTGCAGCTATTTTGCTGCTGACAAGCGCCATCGTGGCATCTAGAGTAGAGACTGAAGACGAACAGAAGGAACAGACAGCGATGTTGATCCATACCTCGATAGAGCAGAAATTGTTAAGCGCCTTCGACCCCGTGTTCCTGGACGTGATCGATGAAAGTCATATGCATAGTAGCGGGCCAGGGGCTCAATCTCACTTTAAAGTCGTGATTGTAACGCCGGCATTTGATGGCATGCGTTTGTTACAGCGGCATCGTGCCGTGAATGCCATTGTTGCCATCGAACTTGCTGAAAAAATTCATGCTTTAGCACTCCACACTTACACTCCGAGTGAATGGTATGAGTACTATGCAGAAAAACCACCAGCATCGCCAAAATGCTTTGGCGGGTCCAAACGGGAAAAAGCATCAACCTGAGATCATTTTACTCGTTATTGCAGCGATCTGATTTTCCATCAGATCGCTGCAATTCAATGCTGATCAGACCTGTTTGTCGTGTTAAAGTTTTACACTATCGGCAATTTTAACCAACAACAGGTTCTTTTCTTATGGTTATCCAACCTAAAATCCGTGGTTTTATCTGCACCAACGCCCACCCGGTCGGCTGTGCAGAGCATGTCAAAGAACAAATCTCTTACGTAAAAAAACATGGTGCTGTGGCTAACGGTCCGAAAAATGTATTGGTTATCGGTGCATCGACCGGTTACGGTCTGGCATCGCGTATTACCGCAGCTTTTGGTTCTGGCGCAAAAACCTTAGGTATTTTCTTTGAAAAAGAAGCAACTGAAGGTAAAACCGGCTCTGCAGGTTGGTATAACACCGCTGCTTTTGAAGAAGCTGCAGCAGCCGAAGGTTTGTGGAACAAGCACCTGAATGGTGATGCTTTTACAGATGAAATGAAATCAAAAGCTATTGATATTATTCAAAGCGAAATGGGTAAAATTGATTTAGTTGTCTATAGTCTGGCAGCGCCGCGTCGTAAAGATCCGGTTAGCGGAGAGATCTATAGTTCAGTATTAAAGCCAATTGGTCAGTCTTACACCGCGAAAAATCTCAACACCAGCAAACGCGAAATTGAAGAAGTTTCAGTGGATCCAGCCAACGATGACGAAATTTTCAATACCGTCAAAGTCATGGGTGGTGAAGACTGGGAACGCTGGCTTGATCAGTTACATGCTGCTGGAGTCCTCGCGGAAAACGTACAAACCGTTGCATACACTTATATTGGCAAAGAATTAACCTGGCCTATTTATGGTAAAGCCACGATCGGCCGTGCGAAAGAAGATTTGGACCGCGCAGCGAGCGCAATCACCACAAAACTATCGGCTGAACAAGGCCACGCCTATGTTGCTTCGTTAAAAGCATTGGTCACGCAAGCTAGTTCTGCAATTCCAATTATGCCGCTTTATATTTCATTGCTTTATCGGGTGATGAAAGAAGAAGGTAGCCATGAAGGCTGTATTGAGCAGATTTACGGTTTATTCCAGACAGCACTTTATAATCCACAACGCCAACTCGACGATGCTGGCCGCTTGCGGATGGATGGTAAAGAGCTGGCAGATCACATCCAGGCTAAAGTTGCGGCCATGTGGGAACAGGTACAAACGGACAATATCGACGAGCTCACTGATTACAAAGGATACCATCAGGAGTTCCTGCGTCTATTTGGGTTTGGCTATAGCCATGTGAATTATGAGGCTGATGTTTCACCGATGGTGACACTTGCTAATTTAGCTTAAGATGATGTGGCCGTCGTTACAGGCGGCCTTGTTTTAGGTGCATGGATGAAAGATTGGCCGTGGTCGCCGGATGCAACTCACGGTAAAAGTACGTCGACAGATAACAGTGTTGTTCGTGAATTTCGATGAATTGTCGGATAATGACCAGTGATATGCAGCGATTTGTTGGTTTTATAAGCAAACAAATCAAACTTGACTACACTTGGCTTCAGTCACTTCGTCAGCGACAGAATTTTGTTATTTATCATAGCTGGCCTGTGGGTTTAATGCTAAAATCCGGCGCTATGTACGTGTATCTGGTGAATTCAGGTTGTCGTCCCGCCGAAATCCTCCAGGTGCGCTGCCAAGTGTGCAGCTGAAAAACCAGGCCCTGTTTCTTCCCGTTAAAGTAGTGCAAGTACGTATGATTAAAATCAAAAAAGGATTGGACATTCCCCTATCGGGCAGTCCTAAACAAGTGATTCATGACGGCCCTGCGGTGAAATCTGTCGCGGTACTGGGTGAAGAGTATGTCGGTATGCGTCCAACTATGCTGGTTGAAGTTGGCGATAAAGTAAAAAAAGGTCAGGGTCTTTTTGAAGACAAAAAAAATCCTGGCGTGAAATTTACGGCATCGATCGCGGGTACTGTCAAACTAATCAACCGTGGTGCTAAGCGGGTTTTGCAGTCTGTGGTTATTGAAGCCGATGGCAGCAATGACGCAGTTCAGTTTACTGCCTTTGGTGCAGACAAGCTGGCGGCATTAGACAGTGCAGTGGTCAAACAGCAGCTATTGGATTCTGGTTTGTGGACTGCGTTCCGTACTCGTCCTTTTAGCCAAATCCCTGCCATTGACAGCACGCCGCGCGCTATCTTCGTGACTGCGATTGATACCAATCCACTAGCTGCAGATCCTGCGGTTGTGATTGCTGCTTCAGGTGATGCATTGCAACACGGCTTGACGGTTATTTCCCGTTTAACTGATGCCAAAGTTTACTTGTGCAAAGCGCCATCACTGCAAGTGACAGCACCAGCTCAAGTTCAGGTTGAAGAGTTTGCGGGCCCGCATCCTGCAGGTTTACCTGGTACTCATATTCACTTCCTTGATCCTGTTTCTCTTAGCAAAATTGTCTGGCACATCAATTATCAGGATGTCATTGCCATCGGCAAACTGTTTGCTAGCGGTGAGCTTGATACCAGCCGCGTTATTTCGCTGGCCGGTCCTGTAGTGAAAAATCCACGTTTAATCAAAACTGTGCTTGGCGCTTCAGTAGAAGAGCTGACCGCTGGTGAGCTGAACGACGGACAACACCGTATTATTTCAGGATCAGTGCTGGCAGGTAAAAACGCGACCGGTGTGCACGCGTACCTGGGACGTTTCCATTCGCAGTTGTCTGTCCTGGAAGAAGGTTATGAGAAAGAATTTTTGGGCTGGATCGCTCCAGGCGCAACAAAGTTCTCAGTAACCCGTGCTTATTTATCGCATTTAAGCCCAAAACGCCTGTTCAACATGACCACCACGACCAACGGTTCTGATCGCGCTATGGTACCCATTGGTAACTATGAGCGTGTAATGCCACTAGATATGTTGCCGACTTTGTTGTTACGCGACTTATTAGTAGGTGATACCGATGGTGCCATTTCGTTAGGTTGTTTGGAACTGGATGAAGAAGACTTAGCCTTATGTACTTTTGTCTGCCCTGGTAAATACGACTATGGCGTGGCATTACGTAATGCTCTGACAACCATCCTGAAGGAAGGCTGAAGATGAGTTTAAAGCATTATTTAGAAAGTATTGAGCCGCAATTTGAAAAAGGCGGCAAACATGAAAAGTGGTATGCCTTATATGAAGCTGTTGCCACTATTTTATATACGCCTGGTAAGGTAACCAAATCAGCTACTCATGTTCGCGATAGTATCGACCTAAAGCGGATCATGATTTTTGTTTGGTTAATGTTATTCCCTGCGATGTTTTTCGGCATGTTTAACATCGGCCATCAGGCTGCTCAGGTGTTGTCTTCAGCAATTACCGTCCCTGATACCTGGCAAGTAGCCTTATTCCATCTGCTGGGTGGTGAATTAACCACTGAGTCAGGCTGGGGTAGCAAAATGCTCTATGGTGCTTGCTGGTTCCTGCCTATTTACGCGGTAGTTTTTGCGGTGGGTGGTTTCTGGGAAGTTGTGTTTGCTTCTATTCGTAAACACGAAATCAACGAAGGATTTTTCGTTTCCTCCATTTTATTTGCACTGATTCTCCCGGCGACTATCCCACTATGGCAAGCGGCTTTAGGTATTACCTTTGGTATCGTGATTGCTAAGGAAGTTTTTGGCGGTACAGGTCGCAATTTCTTAAACCCAGCATTAGCCGGTCGTGCATTCCTGTTTTTTGCATATCCCGCGCAAATTTCTGGTGACAAAGTTTGGACTGTTGCTGACGGTTATTCAGGCGCGACTTGGTTATCTAAAGCAGCCAATGGTGAAGTATCTGATTGGACGATGAATCAACAGTGGTGGGATGCATTTTATGGTTTTATCCCGGGCTCTGTTGGCGAAACTTCAACTCTGGCACTGTTAATCGGCGGTTTGATGCTGATTTATTTCCGCATTGCTTCTTGGCGCATTGTTGCTGGTGTCATGGTTGGGACAGTACTGTTTGCTTCTTTATTAAACATGATTGGTTCTGATACGAACTCTATGTTCGCAATGCCTTGGTATTGGCACGTGGTGTTAGGTGGTTTTGCTATTGGTCTGTTCTTTATGGCAACGGATCCGGTATCTGCTTCTTTTACCGATGGTGGTAAATGGGCATACGGTATTTTGATTGGTTTCATGGTTGTGATGATCCGCGTGGTAAACCCGGCTTATCCTGAAGGGATGATGCTGGCGATTTTGTTCGCTAACCTGTTCGCACCATTGTTCGACTTTATGGTTGCGCAAAGCAACATCAAGCGGAGGCTGGCACGTAATGTCTAATAATAATGAAAGCATCGGCAAAACCTTTGGGGTTGTCATTGGCCTTTGTTTGGTTTGTGCGATTATCGTAGCCACCGCTGCGGTAAAGTTACGACCACTGCAAGTTGAGAACAAATTGCTTGATTCGCAGAAAAACATTCTGGTTGCAACTGGTTTATTGACTGGTGAGAACGTTAAGGAATTGTTCGACAAGCACGTGCAAGAGCGTTTAGTTGATTTGGACACGGGTGAATTCGTTGAGATGGACCCAACCAAATACGATTACCGCAAAGCAATGAAAGATCCAAAACTGAGTGATGCGCTGCTTCCGGCGAATGATCAGGCTTCAATCAAACGTCGTGCGAAAGTTGCCCCGGTTTATTTCGCTTATAACGACGGTATTGAGTCAGGTAAATTATCTGCCATTGTGCTGCCAATCCATGGTTATGGTTTGTGGTCAACGATGCATGCATTTTTAGCGCTTGATGTTGATGGAACCACGATTAAAGGTGTGAACTTTTACGAGCATGCTGAAACTCCTGGTTTAGGCGGTGAAGTTCAAAATCCAAAATGGGTTGCACAATTTGTTGGCAAAAAGATCGTGGATGATGCCGGCATGCCTGCTATTCATGTGTTAAAGCCTGGCAACGCAGCTCCAGATTCAGTGACTGATGTGGATGGCTTGTCTGGTGCAACGTTAACCAGTAAAGGTGTTGCGAATACATTTGAATTCTGGACCGGAGCGAAAGGTTTTGCACCATTCCTGGCTAAAGTTCGTCAAGGAGCATTAAACAATGGCTAGTGCTAAAGAAATTAAAACCGCGTTATTTGGGCCGGTTTTTGCTAACAACCCGATTGCTTTACAAGTGCTTGGTATTTGTTCAGCTTTAGCTGTAACAACCAAGATGGAAAAAGCTATTGTTATGGGCATCGCTCTGACATTGGTTACCGCTTTCTCTAACTTGTTTATCTCAATGATCCGTAACCATATCCCGTCGAGCGTTCGGATCATCGTGCAGATGACGATTATCGCTTCGTTGGTAATAGTCGTCGATCAAATTCTTAAAGCATACGCATATAACGTTGCGAAAGAGCTTTCAGTATTTGTTGGTTTAATTATCACCAACTGTATCGTAATGGGCCGCGCTGAAGCATTTGCGATGAAAAGTCCACCGATGATTAGCTTCATTGATGGTATCGGTAATGGTCTGGGTTATACCGTGCTGTTGGTCATTGTTGCTTTCATCCGTGAATTGTTCGGTTCAGGTACTTTGTTTGGTGTAGAAATTCTGCCACTGATCAGTGCCGGTGGTTGGTATCAACCAATGGGTCTGTTGTTAATGCCTCCAAGTGCATTCTTCATTATTGGATTGTTCATTTGGGTGCTGCGGACTTTCCGTCCTGAGCAACAAGAGAAGCACTAAGGAGCTGCGACATGGAACATTATATTAGTTTGTTTGTCCGTGCCGTTTTTATCGATAACCTGGCGTTATCGTTTTTCCTCGGTATGTGTACTTTTATTGCAATCTCCAAGCAAATCAAAACTGCTTTCAGTTTAGGTATTGCGGTGACGGTTGTGTTGGCGTTAGCGGTTCCGGTCAATCAGGTGGTTTTCCATCAGCTACTGGCTCCAGGCGCCTTAGCATGGCTTGGTTTCCCAGATACCGATTTAAGCTTCCTTGGTTTTATTACCTATATCGGTGTTATTGCTGCTTTAGTACAAATTCTGGAAATGTTTCTGGATAAATATGTACCAGCGCTTTACAACGCATTAGGGATTTTCCTGCCTTTAATCACCGTAAACTGTGCCATTTTTGGTGGCGTAGCATTTATGGTTGAACGTGACTATAACTTCGGTGAAAGCGTGGTGTTTGGCTTAGGTAGCGGTATTGGCTGGACGCTGGCGATTACCTTGATGGCAGCAGTCAGTGAAAAACTGAAATATGCTGACATGCCACATGCACTGCGTGGTTTAGGTTCACGGTTTATTATGGTTGGTTTAATGGGATTGGGCTTTATGTCCTTCTCCGGTGTTTCACTGTAAGCATCAGTTGTAAAAGGAAAAAGCAATGCAAGAGATTTATCTTGGCGTTGGGATGTTCACCCTGCTGGTGGTTGCGCTGGTTGTCATGATTTTGGCAGCCAAAGCGAAACTGGTTTCTTCAGGTGAAATCACCATCAGTATCAATGGCGATGCCAGTAAAGCGATCAAAACCAGTGCCGGCGGGAAACTGCTTGGCGCTTTAGCTGACAAAGGTATTTTCTTATCATCAGCCTGTGGCGGTGGTGGTTCTTGTGGTCAGTGTCGGGTGCATGTGCATTCAGGCGGCGGTGACGTACTGCCAGTTGAGTTTGGACATTTGACCAAAGGCGAGCGTCGTGAAGGTTGCCGTCTGGCTTGCCAGGTTGCCGTTAAAACGGACATGGATATCGAAGTTGAAGCTGAAATTTTTGGTATCAAAAAATGGGCCTGTAGCGTTATCTCTAACGATAACAAAGCAACGTTCATTAAAGAGCTGAAGCTGCAAATCCCTGATGGTGAGTCAGTTCCATTCCGTGCCGGTGGTTATATCCAAATTGAAGCTCCTGCGCACCACATTAAGTACGCTGACTTCGACATTCCGGCAGAGTATCGTGGTGATTGGGAACGGTTTAAATTCTTCACTTTAGAATCTAAAGTGGATGAAGAAACCATTCGCGCATATTCGATGGCAAACTATCCTGAAGAAGAAGGCATCATCATGTTAAACGTGCGGATTGCAACACCTCCGCCGAATAACCTGACGCTGCCTTGCGGTAAAATGTCATCCTTTATCTGGAGCCTGAAGGAAGGTGATAAAGTCACTATTTCCGGCCCGTTTGGTGAGTTCTTCGCCAAGCAAACTGATGCAGAAATGGTATTCATCGGTGGCGGTGCCGGTATGGCACCAATGCGTTCGCACATTTTTGACCAGCTGCGCCGGTTAAAGTCTCAACGCAAAATTACCTTCTGGTATGGTGCTCGTTCGAAGCGCGAAATGTTCTATGTCGAAGATTTCGACATGCTGCAGGCGGAGAATGAAAACTTTAAGTGGCATGTTGCGTTATCTGATCCACAACCGGAAGATAACTGGACTGGTTACACTGGTTTTATCCACAACGTCATTTTTGAAAACTACCTGAAGAATCATAAAGCTCCGGAAGATTGTGAGTTCTACATGTGTGGTCCTCCAATGATGAACAAAGCTGTTATTAATATGCTGAAAGACCTCGGCGTAGAAGATGACAACATTCTGTTGGATGATTTCGGTGGTTAATCACTGAGTTACTGACAAAGCCAACCTTCGGGTTGGCTTTGTGCTTTTGAGGACGCGGGAAGGTTGTTATAATGCGTGCTCTTTTAGCTGCTGGTAGAAACCTGAAGTCTTTGAAGATGCAGTTGAGATTTATTGGGTCTCACGCTCATCCTTAAAAATGATTGGTTTTTATTGCTAAGTAAGCTGCTGGCTTTGTTCTGACTGAGGTTGCGATGGAAATTTTTGTAATGACGTTTATTTTGATGCTCATAGTTTTTGCAGCAATGGCTATTGGATATATGGTACAGCGTAAAACCATTGCTGGCAGCTGTGGTGGGCTCGGTGCTTTAGGGATTGAAAAAGCATGTGATTGCGACAATCCATGCGAAAAACGGCAAGAGCGGATGCGTAAAGAAAAAGAATGGCAAGAGAATAAAATTATCTGATTGTTCCTATCGGCGCATGCTTATTGCTTGGTCATAACATGCGCTTTTTGTTGGAAACATTCTGCTCACGCACGTTTGATTGTTTAAGCAAGATTGTTGAAATCATATTGGCGTGGACATCAAACGTGAAGATCAATCAAAGCTAAAACGATTACCTGCATTCCAAGTTTCCCCAAAGAATATGCGCATAACCTTCACTTTGTCTTTTTTTCAGGTGTTATCTCATTTTGTGCTGTCGCATTTACTTCATCGCCAACTAGCTTGAACAAATCCAATTCTTAATGAAGCTGCCGGTAATATAGATTTATCACCGCTGTACCTACAAACTGACAGATGCCAAAATTGCTATCAACTCCGTTGTCTTGTGCCGATGGTTTCTGTACCGGATAATGCTGGTAATTATAAAAGAAGGATAATCAAAACAATGGCCTTACCTCTTTGTGTTTCCGTCGCTGATCTGGCATCTGCTTTATCTGATCCTCGTTTTGATGCACTGATCATTATCAGTGCTGAGCTTTCAAACTTCCCACATAGTGATTTCCAG